>JALONJ010000552.1 GCA_025455045.1 Microscillaceae bacterium
CAATCAATTGCTGAATGTTTTGAATGGTTTGATAAAATACTTGTGATTGTTTTTCCACATTATACATACAGAGGACTTGTTTTAGATTTAATGAATAATACTCAAGTGATTGATATGTTTTGCAATTTCTTGACCCTGTTTAATACTGGAATAAGTGGGGTTGAAATACAAGATGAAGATGTTGAAAATTTAGATTTACCCAATCATTTGAAGAAAGAAATCATTTCGGGTATGCAAAAACAAAGCATAGGAACAATTGAACTTGCTAAGAAAAGCTATTTTGTTTTCAAAAATGAATTTAATGAAATCAAATACTACAAATTAATGACCAAACACTACCTCAAATCCACTCACGAAGCAGTCTTATTTGAAGTAGAAGATGAATCGGATGGAACTCAGCGATTATTTGATTTGATTCCAGTTTTGATTAACCTTGTAAATAAAGAATGTGTTTTTTTAGTTGATGAATTGGATAGAAGTTTGCACGCCAACCTTGCCCGAACCTTAATTGAGGTTTTTTTAAAAAACTCACAAGATGTTGATAGTCAATTAATTGCTACTACACACGAATCACATTTATTAGATTTGGACTTATTACGAAGAGATGAAATTTGGTTTGTAGAAAAAAATAAAGCTGGGGAATCAAAACTATATTCTCTGGAAGAGTTTCAACCGCGTTATGATAAAGAAATCCGCAAAGATTATTTAGTGGGGCGATATGGGGCAATTCCTTTTATCGGTAATGTGGATAACTTAAAAATCCGAAAATTATGAGGCAAAAGCGAGAGTTTAAACGCCCTTCCCACCAGCGCGAACTGGCAAAATTGTTTGTAATTGCTACCGAAGGAAGCGAAACCGAAAAGCAATATTTTGAGGCTTTAAACTCTACCAATCCTCGAGTACACATCAAGGTTTTAGAAAGATTAGATACAGCTAGTTCACCAAGTCGAGTGCTGAAGTTACTCGATGATTTTAAAAAGGAATTCAAATTAAGAAAAGGAGACGAACTCTGGCTCGTAATTGATAGAGATTATCAGAGTTGGAAAGAAAAGGAAATCAGTGAAGTAGCGCAATTGTGCCAGCAAAAAGGTTACTTTATGGCTTTGAGCAATCCTTGTTTTGAATTATGGTTGATTTTGCATTTGGAGTATTTATGCAATTTCTCGGAAGAAGAATTACACAAACTATTTGATAATCAGGCAGTTAATAAAAATAAAAACTTTATTGACAAAGTATTGGAAGACTTATTGAGTGGTTATAACAAAACTAATTTAAAAATGGAAGAATTTACCCCATTCATCAAATTAGCGATTAAACAAGCTAAATCATTGGACATCAACCTAAAAGACCGTTGGCAAGATGATTTAGGGACAAGAGTTTACCAATTAGTAGAAAAACTAATCACTTTGTAAGTAAATGGATTGGTTAAATTGTTAGATAATTATCTCATAAATGATTGATAATCAGATATTTATAATATTATTTATGCTTTCAAAACCCTACTTCATTCTTTGGCTAGGCACAGTCCTATTTATGATGATTGCTTTTTTTATGGCTATTTTGCCACAAACTTCATTTGCCATTAAACTGTATGATACTTATTTTGTAATTGCTCATTTTCATATTTGGGCAGTGTTTGCAATTTTTTTAGGGCTGTTAGGGTTGGGTTATTGGCTAATGGACAGGTTTGGGCTAAGGTTATGGTTGGTTTTCAGTTATTTGCACATTTTGGCTACTCTTTTGAGTGTTGGCGGGCTTGTCTATTTTGATAATACCGGCATAGCCGGTTATCCCCGCCGTTATTATAGTTTTGATAATTATTACACTTGGTTTCAAGAAAACTCATCATTTATTTTTGTTTCGGTATTTTTTCTTAGTCAAATTTTAGGTAGTGCCACAGATGTAATGCTGAAAATTACCTCAATACCTTTTCACTAATTATGTTCAGCATTATATTTAAGGCACTACCAAATTTTATTTTTGATTAATCTAATCATTGGTATAATCCGTAAATTATTTATAACTAATTGGTAATCAATCATTTATAAAAAATATCCAAAGTGTTTGGTAATAAAAAAACCATAAATTGGGTTATGAAGAACTAATCCATAAAAGCAAAAGATTCTTTACCCATTTTCAGGAAATTCGTAGCTTTATCTTAAACCTAAACTCATTTACGCAGGCAGACTAGACAGCCTGCGTTACAATTTTCAAGAAAAGTAGTAAAGAATCAAAACAAAGGGGTGCATTTCAAATTTACTACCTATCACCCTCTCCTTCGGAGAGGGCAGGGTGAGGCAAAAGAAATGCGTAAATTTGAAATGCGCCCAAACAAAGAAATAAGCACTTGATTATCAACTACTTACATTCCTAAGCCACCCTAATCTATTAGCTTTCTCACCTAGTTGCACCTACCGATTGCGCATTTGGTAATCGAGTCCAAATCCTTGGCTTTTAAACAAATTGGAGAAAATATAATATTTTCTCCAATTTTACAAAAGAGCCACTATTTATCACATTTAATCTCAATATCATCAGAGCTTTCGCCTACCGAATTGACCAACATTATCCTCAACATAGTGCTGTCATCGGCTTGGAGTTTGAAAGCAATCCGCCCCGTCGCCCGTGTAAAACTAAACTCTCTCAATTCATTGCCATCAATAAAAATCTTGATTTGACTTTTGCGCCACACGTGTTCAGCTCTGGCTTCTACATTTACTTCACATTCCGCCGTATTGACGTGGGTTTGGCTGGTTTTGGTAATGACTACCGTGGGTTTGCCAATTTCGGGGCAAGGTCCCATCACATCGCCGTGGGCTTGATGCGCCGCCCAAGCACTTTCAGGGATTTCTATTGTCTGCGGATTGGCAGTATTGCCCGGTGGGTAGTGGCAAATCGTGATTTTTTTCTCTTCGGGTGGCGTACATTTAATCAATGTTTCGTCCGAAGCCGAGCCACCGGCATTCGTAACCGTGATTTTGATGTTGGTATTCTCATCGGCTTTGACCGCGAATGAAATATTGCCATTATTAAAATCAAAGTTATTGACTGCTCGACCGTTGGCAATAATTGAGATTTGATTTCTTTCGCCCACATAGGTCGTTTGGGCTTGAATTGTCAAATCACAATCCGTAGTTTGCCAAGGATTTTGACTTGGATTGGTAATTTTGACTGTTGGTGGCGGTGTACAGCGAATGGTTATTTCATCGGAGGCAGTTCCGGCACTGTTTGTAACGCTTACTTTGATGGTAGTGCTGGCTTCTGCCTTCACCGGAAAATTAATCAAGCCGTTGCTGGCATTAAATCCATAGGCATTAAATCTTTGCCCGTTGATAGTTACCAAAATCTGATTTCTTTGGGTAATATTCTCGACTTGGGCGCGGAATTTAATCTCGCAATTGGTGGTCTCAAACGGGTTTTGAGTCGGCTCAGTAATGCGAATGGTAGGCGGCACTACAGGGGGCAAACAGCGAATCACAGTTTCGTCCGAATTTGAACCGGCGGAGTTGGTTACAGTAATGCGAACTGTAGTGTTTTCATTGGCTCTTACTTGCCAACTGACTTGGTTATTGTTAAAATTAAAATCATTGACCGGCGAACCATTGACCGAAATCGAGATTTGATTTTTTTGTTCGACATTGGCAACTTGAGCTTGCACAGTCAGTTCACAATCAGTCGTTTCCAAAGGATTTTGACTTGGATTACTAATGCGCACAGTCGGTGGCAAAATAGGTGGCACACAACGGATTAAGGTTTCGTCCGAAGCCGAGCCGCCATTGTTGTTAACGGTAATTTTAACGGGGGTATTTTCATCGGCTTTGACTGAAAAACTGATTTTTCCATTCGCAAAATTGAAGTTTGCGAAACTTTGTCCATTGATCAAAATTGAGATTTGTTCTCGTAATTCAATATTTTGGGTTTGAGCTTCTACATTGACTTCACAATTGGTCGTAACCAAAGGGTTTTGCGCAGGGTTGGTAATGCTGACCGTAGGCAAAGGGCGGCAACGAATGAGTATCTCGTCAGAGGCATTTCCGGCGGCATTGGTAACGGTAATCTTGATTGGGGTGTTTTCTCCGGCGGTGGTCGAGAATGTAATTCTTTGATTTGCCGGATTAAAATTAAAATTATTGAGCGTTTGTCCGTTTACAGTTACCAAAATTTGACTTTTTTGGGTGATGTTTTGGGTTTGGGCTTGCACATTTACCCCGCAATTGGTGGTTTCAAACGGATTTTGAGTCGGACTGGTAATATTAATCGTTGGGGGAACAATTGGAGGCAAACAACGAATAATGGTTTCATCAACCGCCGAACCTCCGGCATTGCTGACGGTAATCTTGACAGTAGTACTTACTTCGGCGCGAATCGGGAAGGAAATCAAATTGTTTTCAAAATTGAACTCATTGATTCTCAAGCCATTTGCCGTAATTGAGATTTGATTTTTCTGACTAATATT
>JALONJ010000111.1 GCA_025455045.1 Microscillaceae bacterium
TTTAATTATTGAGCATTATCAATTACTACACCAATTAAAAATAATGATAGTTAAGTGATTGATTATCAGCACTTTAAAATTCTGTAGGGAGATTAGCTCGGAGGGGCTAGGGGTGGGTTAGGTTGGTTGGCATACCCTATTCCTGATCGGCTTACCAAAGATGATGCGGGGGAGTTTTACATCATACCAAAATCAAACCCTTTTTGATTGAGTATAAAACCCCAAAAATACATTTAGTAAAAAAATCATAAAACTTGCCCCCCCATTGATTAGTACAAAAACTTCTGTCTGGACTATTGTTAAATAAAATTGGACTTTCAAAAACTTATTTTACTTGATATCCATAAACTTCGCCCATAACCATCTACTCCCGAGCCGTGGATACGATAAGCTTCATTGAAAATATTTTGAATTCCGGCTTGAATCTGAAATAAATTGATATTCCAACCACCTGAAAAGCCTAAGGTTTTCCAGCCCGGCGTACCATTGGGGTCAATGCGATTATCAGCTTTATCGCCGGCAGCTAAACGATTTTGTTTATCAGCCGCCAAAAACTCTGCCCTTAACCACCATTTACTTTGAATAAAACTAAAATTTATTCTACCGTTGAGTGGTGGTATTCGGCGCAAAGGCTCTTTATCAGTAGTATTTTCTCCTAAAATGTAGCATAAATTTGCGCTCAGAAGCCAATTTTTGGCAATTTGGCTTTCAAAATCTAATTCAAAACCTTGTACATAAGCCTTGCTAACATTTTCTTTGCGATAAACTTGTTTGCCATCTATCACAGTTTGCCCATTATAACTTGATTTTACTCTTAAAATCAAATCTCGTAAATCACTTCGATACCAAGCCAATCTTGTTGAAAATAACTTAGTTTGCATTTTATAGCCTAATTCATAATTTATTGATTTTTCAGGCTTTAGGCTGTTGGTAGGCACTTCATACCTGAAATCTACTACCCCCAACGTGCCTAAATCATCAATATTTGGGGCGCGAAAAGCCGTATTAAACGTGGCAATCAATTGATGGTTTGGGTGTAAAAAATATTGAACTCCCAAATTAGCCACCAAAGCGGAGGGCTTCAAAACAGCTTCTCCAATCGTTTCATCTTTGACATTTAATTTGAAAGTATTAAATCTAGCTCCCCAAGTAAACTGCCAAGGGGAAAGCCGAAGAGTATGTAAAGTAAAAATTGCCAAATTTTCGGCGCGAGAATTATTAGGATATAAACCTCTTTGAGATGTAGATGTACCATCTAATTCATTGGTAATCAGTTTATTGCTCTTTACTAAATCGTGATAATACTCGATACCTGATGTGGCTTGCCAATTTTTCAAAATATTTGATTGAAGTTCAGCCGTGAAGCCTCTGGTATAAACCTTGTCGTCTTCCTTTGTATGAGTGCTTGCATTATTTTTTTTAGAGATGCGCCCTTCTTCCGTTTGATTCCAAAAAGCAGTCAAGGTAATTTTTTGTAAAAATTTGCTTTTCCCCCAATATTCCCATTTAGCGTAAGACAATTGACGGCTTTGCGGTTCAAAATAATTATAGGCAAAATTTTCTAATTTAACCTTATGATAAACCGGAACATTACTTTGCTTTAAATATTGATGAAAAATTGTAAGTGTCTGATTATCAGTTATTTGAAATTTTGATTTTACATCAAAAGCCCATTGTCGATAGCCAGTAGGGCTTTGTTTGCCAATACCTTCGCCTGCCACCAAATCGCCAAAATTATTGTAAGTGACCCCCCCTAAAATGGCAATTTTTTTAGTGGAATAATTCAACTCAGTTCGTCCACTTTGTTCTATTCCCAAATTCAAATATTTTAAAAATATATTGCCGGAAAAGCGCGGTTTTTCAGAAAAAATCGGGCTTTTGCTTAACAATTGTACTACTCCTCCCATTGCATCGGAGCCATATTGTACTGACCCTGAACCTCTTACAACTTCAATTCTATCTAAAGTAAATGGATCAATAGTATTTAGATATTGATTGGGACCATAGCGAAAAGTGGAGTTATTTAGCCGAATCCCATCTGTTAATAACAAAACTTGATTGCCGGTTAAACCCCTCACAAAAGCCGAACCACCTCCGTGATTGGTTTTTTGCACCCAAACTCCTGCCATTCCCATGAGGGCTTCTGGTGTGGTGCGAGGCGAAGCAGTCAAAAGTTGTTTTTGACTCAAAGTGCCAATAGATTCCGGTAATTCAAATTCATTTTTTTCACTCCTTTGGGCAGTAATAACCAGTGTTTTTTTTAGTTGAATGGCAGAAGGTTTTAATTTCAAAACTAATTCTTTCACTTCTTGGCTATCAATTACTTGGTACAAACTTTCATAGCCGATATGCGATATATAAAGCGTGAATGTGCCAGATGGGATTTGCTCAAAGCTAAATTCTCCTAAGTCGTTGCTAATCAACAATTTATCAAAATTAAGAATTTGTATATGGGCTTTTGCGATAGCTTGCCCATTGTCTTCATCTAAGAGTATTCCATTCAATTTTTGAGCTTTTAAACTGCCAATACTCCATAAAACAAACAGCATAAAAATAAAATTAGGTTTCATAAAAGTAAAAAATAGGATTTCGGTTTTCAAATTTCTCAATAAAAAATATATTGCCGATTACCAGAGATTTATATTTATATTAATTTTTACCCTTTATTTTGTATGAATAATTTTTGAGTTTCACTTTCTCAAAACTTGATAAAAATATAACATTCTCGAAACCCACCCTTTTAAAAAGTTCTCTAAATTCAATGCAAAATTGAACACTTATGAAACTTAATACTTTACTTTTTTTCACCTTGATTTGTGCTTTCACAAACCAACTCCATTCCCAAAATAAAGAACAATGGGTCATCAACGCACCCGCCGGTAGTGAATACACCCAAAACGACCCCGCCAAAAAGCTGATTACGCCTTTGGGTAGGATTTTAACTCCAATGGGCAAGCAAATCATTACTGCTCCCCACCCTTACGGCTTAACTTTAAGCCCCGATGGAAATGTGGCAGTTACTGCCAATTCGGGTACTTCACCACTTTCGATTACCATTATTCGCAATATTTTGAGCGAAAAGCCGGATATTCAGCAAGTTCCCGAAGGTGCAAAAACCGATAAAGGCGTGATAGAATCGGTTTTTATGGGTTTGGCGATTTCGCCGGATAATCAAACGGTGTATGTCGGTGGCGGACAAAGCAATAAAGTTTACTTATTCAATATCGCTGATGGCAAAAGCCAAGGTTTTATTGATTGTAGCTATCAAGCTGATAATGAGGACTTTACGCACGGCTATATTGGTGATTTGATTTTGAATAAAGCCGGAAACACTTTGTATGCCATTGACCAAATCAATTTCCGATTAATCATCATTGATACAAAAACCCAAAAAATGACCGCTCAAATTCCGACCGGGCGTTATCCTTTTGGCATCACGCTTTCGCCGGATGAAAAAACGGCTTACGTGGCAAATGTGGGAATGTATGAATATAAAATTATCAAAGGCATTGACCCAAAAAATAGGCGCGAAACTGCCTTAGACTTTCCGGCATCAGCCTACAATACCGAAAAATCTATCAAAGGCTACAAAACCGATAAACACGAAATTCCGGGTTTGGGTGAGCCAAATGTACCCGAATCTTTTTCGGTTTGGGCGATTGATTTGACTAAAAAACAAACCGTAGCCAAAATAAAAACCGGTTTTTTGGTGGGCGAAAAAATTGAGGATATTCCCGCCGTAGGCGGCTCAAGTCCTAATTCAGTTGTGGCAACAGATAAATATGTCTTTGTCAGCAACGGCAACAATGATTGTATCTCGGTCATTGACATCAAAAAGAATAAAGTGATAAAAAATATCAATTTGACTTTGGATGAAAGAATTAAAAAACTACGCGGGGTAATTCCTTTTGGTTTGGCTTTATCGCCGGATAATCAGCGATTGTATGTGGCAGAATCAGGTTTGAATGCCGTAGGCATCATTGATATAAAAACTTTAAAAGTCATTGGTCACATTCCTACCGCTTGGTTTCCGGCAAAATTGAAAGTCAGTCAAGACGGTAAAAAATTGATAGTAGCCAATGCCAAAGGTTATGGTAGCGGCCCCAATGGCGGTGTAGCTTACGAAGTAAAAGTCGAAGGCACTTACATTGGTGCTTTGATGAAAGGCGTAGTTTCGGTAATGGATATTCCCAAAGACAATGAATTAGCCAATTTGACCCAAAAAGTCATTGAAAACAACTTTAAATTTGAAAAATCCACCGCCCCAACCTTTGAGAATAGAAAAAATAACCCAATTCCACTTTTACCTAATGATTCCCCCTCCGGGGGACAGGGGGCTTCTATCAAATATTTAGTCTTCATCTCCAAAGAAAACCGCACGTATGACGAAGTTTTCGGACAAATAAAACAAGGAAAAGGCGATGCTTCATTGGCTCGCTATGGTTGGAATGTGAGTTTTAGCAACCGTAAAAAAACGCAAAGCCTTGATAATGTTACAGTTATGCCCAATCATTTGGCATTAGCCCGCAGATTTGCGATTTCGGATAATTTTTATGTCAATGCCGACCACTCTGCCGATGGACACCGTTGGTTGGTGAATACCTATCCCAATGAATGGATGGAAACCCACGTAGCCGCCGCGTATGGAGGCAACAAAGACCCCAAAGAAAACTCCAAGGCAAAAGGTAACTGGGCGATTACGGGCGCGGCGGGAGCGACTTTCCCCGAAGATTATAACGAAGCCGGTGGACTTTGGGAACATTTGGATAGAAATAAAATCTCATTTTTCAATTTTGGTTTTGGGGTAGAAATGAATAACATTTATGCCGACTCTACTTTGAAATATGGCGGCGTGAAGCACTTAATCAATTATCCGATGCCTACACCTTTGTACGACCGCACTTCGCGCATTTATCCGACTTACAATATGGCAATTCCCGACCAATTTCGGGTAGATATGTTCAAAAAAGAATTTACGGAACGCTGGCTGGGCGAAGGCAAAACAATGCCTCAAGTCATTACGATTATCATTCCCAACGACCATGGCGCAGGCGAGCGTCCGCAAGCCGGATTTCCTTTCCGCGAGAGCTATATGGCGGATAATGACCTTGCTATCGGCAGAACGGTTGAGTTTCTTTCTCAAACACCTTATTGGAAAAATATGGCTATCATCATCACCGAAGACGACTCGCAAGACGGGCGCGACCACGTAGATGCCCACCGCAGTCTATTGATGGTGATTTCACCCTACGCCAAGAAAAACTACGTAGGACATCAGCACCAAAGCTTTGGCAGTATTTTCAAGACTTTTTTCAATGTATTGGGCATTCCTTATTTGAATCAATATGATGCTTCGGCTACCGATATGGCGGATATGTTTACGAATGAGCCGGATTTTACGCCTTACCAAGCTCTGCCAGTGGACATCCGCGTATTTGACCCGAAGAAAGCCCTCACGCCCTTAGATGAAAAATTTGATTGGAAATCTATGACTGAATCGCCTGTGTTGGATAATCCAGAGGATTTTTTGAGGGAAAAAGATTTTTTGAGGGAGAAGGAGGAGGAGATTAAGAAGAAATAATTTGCATATCTTTGTGATAAGCTGGTTTAAGCGTGGAAGTTTGAACCAGTTTTGGTATTTCTATTCTTTTAACATTTCTTTATTTTTCCAATTAGTAAAAGTTTTTTCAACAACTGTATCACCTCTTGACTTAAAATGTTCAATTGCTTTTTTTCTGCCTTTGAATTTTTTGACTGCCCAATCTTGTAGCTCAAATAAATAATCAGCAATCATTTGTTTGGTTGTTTGATTAATATTGAAGTTAAATTTTTCTTTTTCGGTTTGAATTTCAGAAGAATGATACTTTTCAAACTCATTTTTAGCATATTGAAAAGGGGAAGTTTCATTTATCATTTTTTTTGTTTCTATATCAAATTGATTAAAAATATTATAGTACATAGCTATTTTTTGTAAGTCACGATAATTACCATAAAGGGGAAGCCTTGTAAGCCACCCAATCAATTCATTTTCTTTGGGTGCATTTCCATTAAATTTTAAACCTTTCCAAATGTTTTCCCAATCAGAAACTCTATCTTCAACAGTTTCCCTTAAAGGAGGTATGTTTACAACATGCTGAACTATCCTATCATAAAAATCGGGGAGTAATTCATTTCGCAATTCAATAACGATCTTGTTAGTCGCAAATATTAATCTAACATTTTTAACTTTCGTTTCTGTATTTTCTCCTAATCTTCTTATTGACAATCTATTATATTCGTCAGTTTGTAAAGCTTTCATCAATCTAGCTTGAACCGCTTTTGATAGGTGATGAATCTCATCTAAAAAAAGAATTCCATTTTCTGCACTTTCAATCAGTCCTTTTTTATCTGTTTTTGCATCAGTGAATGCCCCCTTTTTATAACCAAATAATTCTGATTCAGCCATAGTATCATTAGCAAAGGATGCACAATTGGCTTCAATTATATCGCCTTGAATTGTCTTATCTAATTTTCTTAACCTTTCTTTTGCTTCACTTGCAATTTTCGACTTACCTATTCCTCTTTCTCCAATCAATAAAATTGAGAAACCCGACTTGAGGAAGGTTTCTATTTTCTTGTTTACCAATTCCCGAGAAGGGGATTTTGTTTCACTGTAAATCTTAAAATCTGCACCAATTGTAGAAATTAAATTAGTTGATGTTTCTTGAATGGAAAACTGTTTAAATCGCTTTTCCGGTTTATCGCTTTTATCATCATAGGTTTTAATAAACCTGGTTTTCTCTGGTAATTGTCCTGCTTCAGCCAATATATGCCAAACCACTTGTGTTTCATTACTTCCAAGAGAAAGATTGATAATATTTTCAGAGTTTGATTGTTTCTTAAAATATTCTTTTGCCCAAGTACTCACCTTCTCTGCTATCATTTTTTCATCTCGCAAATCAGTAACATTTAGCTCGATAACTTTTAGCTTTTTGTTATACACATTTTTGAAATTTGAATATTCGGTCAGCCATTTTATTTGTTCGAGAATATCAAAGTGTTGAATGTTTCGCCAAATAGACTGCTCAAAGAATTGAATTTTATTAGGATAATTATCTTTCACAAATTGTATTTCTTTTTCCAAATGATAGCAAACATTATCATCAGCAATAATTTTTTCATAGGTTTCTATCAAACCTGATTCTCTTATCAGTTCATCTTCCAAAATGGTTTTCTTGTAGCTAAACCTTCTACTCGAAAGATTATCAAATGCCTGTTGAGGTGCTATCAGGTAAACAATCTCATCAAATAAAAATCCTTTTTCATTTGGGTTGTCAAATACATTGTGTAGCACTACTTGCTCAAGTCCAGTAACAGTAATTTTATCAGGTAGGGTTTCAAACTCATAAAACCTACTAAGAATATGTTTTAAGTACGCTACACCGTGGGTAGTATAATGCCAAGTAATATAAATGTTTTTCATTTTATAAAGGTAAAAAATTACTTTTATAAAAATTTAATACCTTTTATATATATTTTTAATATTCTGATTATCAGTGTATTATGGTATTTTAATTCATTTGGTATAGCTTTCGTCTATAACTAATCAAAAATTGAAAGAAAATGAAAACAAAAATTTTAGAGTTCAGAAAAACCGACCATTTCTTATTCAGCCAATGGGACAGAAGTATTGATGACCAAATGCTTTATAAAATCCTATCGTATGTAGAATGCACCAAATGCGAAAAGGATGTTGTTCTGGTATTGCCATCATTCCTAAAAAAGAAAGGTTTAGCCAAAGACGAAGAAACTTGCCTTGTGTTTATCGTGAAACGAAATCTAATCTTAACTGGCTACTGGTGCGACCACCCAAATTATTTATTCAAAAAAGAAAAAAACGCCCACTTTCAAATTATCTACTAATATGCACATACTCAAAATCATACACGGTTATCCGCCAAACTACAATGCAGGTTCGGAAGTTTACAGCCAGTCAATCTGTAATGAACTTTCTAATCATCACAAGGTTTCCGTTTTCACAAGAGAGGAAAACCCTTATTCGCCTGACTTTGCCATTCGCCATAAGCAAGAAAACGACAATCTCAATTTTTACTTTACTAATAATCCACAAGGAAAAGACGGTTATAGACACAAGCAAATGGATGAAAATTTTGCCCAACTGCTCAAAGAAATCAAACCTGATATTGCCCATATTGGGCATTTAAACCACCTCTCAACAGGTTTGGTTGATGAACTTAATAAGCAAAACATTCCAATCGTTTTTACACTTCACGACTTTTGGCTGATGTGTCCAAGAGGGCAGTTTCTGACAAGAAGTATTGGTAAAGAAAATAATTTTGAGTTGTGTTCTGGACAACAAGACCGCAAATGTGCGACTAACTGTTACAAAGTTTATTTCAGTGGCAGAGAAGCAAACGAAGAAAAAGATATACAACAATGGGAATTTTGGATACACCAACGAATGATTGAAACAAAAGCAATCATTGACAAAGTTGATTTGTTCATTGCTCCATCAAACTATTTGCGGAACAGATTTGTAAATGAGTTTTCAGTTCCCCAAAACAAAATTATTTATCTTGATTATGGTTTTCCAATCGAGTATTTAACCCAAACCGAAAAATCAAAAGATAAAACCAATTTCACTTTTGGCTATATCGGAACGCACATTACTGCAAAAGGGGTTAATCAATTGATTGAAGCTTTCAGCGAAATTGAAGAGTCTGCAACCCTAAGAATATACGGCAGACATAACGGACAAAGCACAAATGCCTTGAAGTTACTTGCAACAAAATCAAAAAACAATATTGAGTTTGTTGGTGAATACGTTAATCACAACTTAGCAAATGATGTTTTCTCAAAGATTGATTGTATTGTTGTTCCATCAATTTGGGCTGAGAATTCACCGCTTGTAATTCACGAAGCACAAGCGTGTAAAGTGCCAGTTATAACAGCCAATTTTGGGGGAATGAAAGAATATGTCCAACACCAAGTGAACGGGCTTTTATTTGAACATAGCAATACAAATTCATTAAAAGAACAAATGAATTTTGCAATAGCAAACCCCAATTTGATGAAGCAGTTTGGCGAAAGAGGTTATTTGTTTTCGGCAGACAGCAGTGTTCCGAATATTCAAGACCATTGCCAAGAATTGGTGAAAATTTATCAGCATTTAATCACTTCAAGAAATCTTTGGCGAATAACAATTGATACCAACCCAGAGGACTGCAATTTAAAATGTGTGATGTGTGAAGAACACAGTCCTTACAGCGATTTCATTCCAAACCTTTTCAAAGAAACAGGAATAAAACGCAGACGTATGAAGTTTGAAACAGTTGAAGATATTTTTCAGCAAGCAGAAAAATTGGGTGTAAAGGAGATTATTCCATCTACTATGGGAGAACCTCTGCTATATAAAGAGTTTGATAAAATATTTGAGTTAGCAGAACAAAAAAACATCAAAATTAATCTAACAACCAACGGAACATTTCCGAAGAAGACCGTTGAGGAATGGGCGAAATTGATAGTGCCAAACACTACGGATGTAAAAATTAGCTGGAACGGTGCAACAGAGGAAACAGCTAAACAAGTAATGCTTGGCATTGACTTTAACCAAGCTATTGAAAACGTAAAAAAGTTTATCAAATATAGAGATGAACATTTTGCAAAAACTGGTTATTTCTGTCGAGTAACATTTCAACTGACCTTTATGCAAAACAATATGCACGAGTTGGCTGACATCATAAAATTGGCTGCATCACTGGGCGTTGATAGAGTGAAAGGACATCAACTTTGGGATCATTTTGATGAGATAAAAAACCTTTCTATGAAAGCCAATCCAGCAAGTGTAAAGCAATGGAATGAATATGTTGAGCAAGCATTTAAAGCACAAGAAGAATTCAGAAAGCCAAACGGAGAGAAATTGATATTGGAAAACGTTATTCTACTACACGACAACGAAACCAAAGAGCTTCCCGAAGAATATGAGTGTCCTTTTCTCACAAAAGAACTTTGGATTTCTGCAACCGGAAATATTTCACCGTGTTGCGCGCCTGATAATTTGCGAAAGTCATTGGGTGATTTCGGAAACATTTTAACTACCTCGATTGAAGATGTTTTACGAAGTTCGGTTTACACTGACCTTGTAAAAAACTATAAAAAGAACTCACTTTGTAAAACTTGTAATATGCGTAAACCCCTCAAATAACAATTAATAAAATGAAACAACTAAAAACTATTGAACAACTGCAAAAGATGTTTCCCAATATAACAGGAATTGATATAGCATTACTCTATGGCTCATTTGGCAGAAACGAACCTACTCCCAATTCTGATATTGACATCCAACTTTTGGTGAACAATGAATTTGACAACAAATTTCTGATTGATGAATTGCAAAAAGAATTTCACTCCGAAATATTTTCTATCCGAGAAGTTGCTATGCGAAGTAAAGTTGTGGTTTACTTTACTTCACAACCAAAAATAGAATTCGCCCTTTGCACAAACATATCAGAGATAGATAGAAATTATTTGGGTTCGGAAATTTCAAACATTGCCGATACTATCCTTTATGTGAAACAAAATTCAAAATATGAAATTAAAACTTACTTGCACAAACTTGTCAGAGATTACAACCAAAGCAAATCAGCAGAAGCAAACGCAAAACAAGTTGCAGATTTGATAGACAAGTTTGTTTACGAATTTGAAAATTGCTCAACTATGCACCGCAGAAGCGATAGCTACCAATTTTATTTTTTCTATAACATTGCCTTACACGTTGCTATTCAGTTAAACCATCTTTCAAAAGGAAATAAGAAATTTAATTTTTTGCCAAAGTATTATATAGCAAATATTCTAACGAAGGAAGAACAAGCACCTTTTTATGGGTTGAAAGGAACTTTATTTCTACCCGAAGCCAATCAACAGAAAAGAAGATTATTAGATTTCTTTTATTCAGCTATTGAAAATTTAGTTGATGTTGAAAAATTAGAAGAACTTCGACAATGCTTCGAGTGGATTTATGAAAGAGATTTTCTTTGGAATTTTCGAGACATCAGCACACACAATCCAAAAATAAAAAGTGGAAGAATTTTCAGAACAGCCACAATGACTTTCTTTCAGAATGAAAACCGCTTTGATGAATTGCTGCAAGAAAAGAAAATCAAAACTGTAATTGATTTGAGAGCAGACAAAGAGATTGATGAAATGCCATACAGTGAAAACTCCCTTTCAAAATTCAAGTATGTAAAAACACAACTTGACCCTTGGAATCAACCTGATTGGTTTAAAGAAAATCATCATCAGGGAACAAATGAACAAATCGCTTACCGATTTTTTGCAATTGCTTGTAGTGATAAGATTAAAAAAGCTATGGAAGCAATTATAAATGAACAAGGCGGCTCAGTAGCCATCCATTGTTTTGCAGGAAAAGATAGAACGGGAATTTTTATTTCAATGCTTCACCTGCTTGCGGAAACCCCAATAGAAATTATCAATACAGATTATTTGGCAAGCGAAGTTGATGTAAAACTGCAAAGACTTAACTTAGTTCTCAACATCATTGAGGAAAAAGGTGGAATAGAACCTTATTTAATCGGTTGTGGACTATCAGAAAATCAAATTACAAAACTCAAAAGCAAACTCCTAGATTGATAATATGAATGCTAAGAACGAACTTAAATCCATATTTACTGAGTATTGGAAATACCTTGCGGTAAATACAGCTTGTAAATTGAAGCTGTTTGACAAGATTTTTGAAGGTCAAAATACCCTAGAAATACTTTGTTCAACTAATCAATGGGATAAACCTACTTTGTCAAATTTAGTGAGTTATCTTGTTGAAGATAATTACCTGATTTACAAGCTTAATCCAGTTATTTCATTGCTCGAAAAAGGTGAATTGTTAATAGAATCCAATCCAAAAGGATTGTATTATGCTTGCCTGAATTGGGCAGAAGAACACCTAAACGCTTGGCAACATTTAGATTATAGTGTGAAAACCGCTGGAAGTTCTTTTGAAAAAATTTACAAAAAACCTTACTTTGATTATTTGAACGATAATCCTGAAAAGCTAATCAATTACCATAAAGCTATTTATGAATACGCAAGCGATGACTATAAGGAACTTCCAAATATGATAGATTTCAGTATTCACAATTCAATTATGGATGTTGGCGGTGGGTATGGGGCTGCAATAAGTTTAATTAAAGAAAAAAATCAAAATATAAGATGCATACTTTTCGATTTACAAAAAGTAATTGAGCAGATTACAAATGAAAATATTGTGAAATTAAATGGTAATTTTTTTGAATCAATACCCAATGTAACAGAAGCCATTTTGCTTACAAGAGTATTACACGATTGGAATGATGAAAAGGCAAAAATAATCTTAAAAAAATGCTTTTTGGCACTTCCTTCTAACGGCACTTTGTATGTCATTGAAAACTGTAAAGATAAAATAAAAACTTCAATTTCTTTATTGTCATTAAATATGACAGCAATGTGCCAAAGTTTTGAACGCAGTTCTCTTGAATATATTAAACTCTGCGAAGAAACTGGGTTTAATTTCCAAAAAGACAAAAAACTAAACGAGCTTCAAACCATTTTAATATTCAAAAAATGAACTGGCAAGACATAAAAGTTTCAGACGACAACACACATTTTGTTTTTGAAGAAAAACCAATTTTTGGTAGAATGTTTATTGAAGTTTTAAAGTTTCATTCACCCGGGCTTGCTCCAGTGAAAGACGAAAGTGGCTCATATCACATTGATAGCTCAGGTAAAGAACTTTACACTAACAGGTTCATAAGAACTTTCGGTTTTTATTGTAACAGAGCCGCTGTTATTCAATCTGATCAATGGTTCCACCTTACGGAAAAAGGTGAAAGGGCTTACAAGCAAACATATAACTGGACTGGCAATTATCAAGAAAACCTCTGTACAGTTCGCAATAGCAATAACAAGTATTTTCATATTGACCTGGCTGGAAACAGAATTTACAGTGAAAGTTTTATTTATTGTGGCGACTTCAAAGACGGATATGCTTGTGTGAAAACAACGAATAGATTTTATAGACACATAGACACTAAAGGCAATTTCCTCAATGAAAAAGAGTTTTTAGATCTGGGGATTTTTCATAAAAATTTTGCAACAGCTAAGGATAAAAAAGGCTGGTTTCACATTGATAAAAAAGGAAACGAAATTTACCAACATAGATTTTTGGCAGTTGAACCATTTTACAACGGCTTTGCATTGGTAACACAGTTTGACAGCAATAAAATAATCATAAACGAGTATGGAAATTATGTCATAAGTATTTAACCCCAGTTGGTCGGGATTTGCAATCCCTACCCCAGAGCCAAAGGGTTTATAACCCGAGTTATCTCATCTGTCATATCTTCGTCCTATCTTTCTAGCATCGAACTTATTAATGCCTGCTTGCAACACACTATTGCCTGTATGTGCGAGCTTGAAATTTAACCTAATCATAACTAATTGATAATCAGATATTTATGAATATTTTACTTTGGGTAAAAAATTTGATTAGCAAGCCCTTACCGAATCGCCAGTATTGGATAATCCTGCGGATTTTTAAAAGAAAAGGATTAGCTTGAATTTTAAACCCATTCATTTTCTCAAAAAAGGGAGTGAGTGGGTTTATTTTTTTGTAAATTTGCAAGAAAAAAATGAGCAAAAAACTAATTCGTTT
>JALONJ010000553.1 GCA_025455045.1 Microscillaceae bacterium
ACGCCCAATTGCTAAAGTCTTTAAGATTAAATTTTCTTTGTAAAATATTGATAATCAAGTATTTATATTGTGTTTTAGAGTTTTACAGAGTTTCCAAAATAAGGGTAAAAAACAAGGTGAACAATTGCAAATAGATAAAGAACCTCTTTTGCAAATCCCGCTTAAAAAGGTTAATTTTCAAAACAAAACCGAAAAAAACGCTCACGACACCATTGTAAAAGCCGTCGAAAATTTGATTCAACTCAATCAACAACTACAGCAAGCCACCCAAACCACCCAAAAAAACGCGATTGAGCGCGCCATTGCCAGCTTAGAAACCCAAATTGATGCCGAAATATACCAATTGTATGCGCTAAGTGAAATAGAAATAACGATGCTTGAGAAAGTATAAACGAGGAATAATTTGTAGCCAATGAGCCATCGGTTTTCTTTTTTAAAATTATTAAATATTATAACCAGCTGATTATCAAATAATTACACATTTTTTTCAATTAGTTTTACTATAGTAGTATTGGATTGGGTTTGGAAAAACCTAATTTTATTTTATATCTTTACATTTGATAGAAACTAAAACTTATAGACTTAATTAAAATTATTGCGCGTATCGGAATCTTATGAATGAGGCGGTTTTAAAGTCAATTATTCAATTATTGGCAATCTCGGCGACCATTGACGGCGACCTCAGCGAGTCCGAACGGCAGGTTATTCACGAGTTTATCTACGAACACATCAACGACGAACAAGCCGGCAATTTTATCAGCTTATTCAACGACTATATCGAAATTGCCGTTGCCGGCAATGTGGAGGCGGTCAATATTTGCAATCGGATTAATTATGAACTCAACCAAAAGCAAAAAGTAATTGTCCTTTCGCACTTGTTGGAATTGGCAACTGCCGATGGCAAAATCCAAACCGAAGCCGGAAAATTTGCCGACCAAGTAGCTTCTGCTTTCAATATTGACCCCGATGAATACGAACTCATCAAGGTTTTTGTAACCAATGAGGCTATTTTGACCGAAGGCTTGCCCAATTTGCTCATTATTACCGGCAAAAAACTCGATGATGAAATTCGCCATATTTATCGCAAAGGCTTTAGTGCTACTATAGGTATTTTGCGAATCCCCAGTCTTGAAATGTATTTGTTGAAATACATCGAGGGCAACAATCCTACGTATTTGAATGGAATCTTTTTAAAAGATAGGCATTTGTACGTCTTTTCCAACGGCTCAGTATTGCGCAACGATGAAATAAACTCGGTTTATTATAGCGATGTAGTGAGCCGTTTTTTGCAAGAAAACAGCGAAACCCGGATTGTATTTGATGCCCGCCACGTGTATTTTACTTTTCCGGGAGGCAAAATCGGTTTGCGCGACATCAACATTCTCGAGGAGTCGGGGCGGCTCGTGGGCATTATGGGGGCAAGTGGCTCAGGCAAATCGACTTTATTAAATCTATTGAATGGCAATGAAATACCCATTGGGGGCAAAGTAGCCATCAACGGCATTGATGTTCACGACGAAGAAGAAAAAGAGAAAATCAAAGGCGTAGTCGGCTATGTACCTCAAGACGATTTGTTGATTGAAGAGCTGACGGTTTTTCAAAATATGTATTATGCCGCCAAATTGTGTTTCAATAATTATTCGGAATCCGAAATTCGAGCATTGGTCAATAAAACCCTCCAGAGCTTGGGGCTGTTGGAAATTGCGAATATGAAAGTGGGCAATCCATTGCAAAAAACCATCTCGGGCGGGCAACGCAAGCGGGTCAATATTGGTTTGGAGCTACTGCGCGAACCTTCGGTTTTGTTTTGCGATGAGCCTACCTCGGGTTTGTCATCCAATGACTCCGAAAACATCTTGGATTTGCTCAAAGAATTGACTTTAAAAGGCAAATTGGTGTTTGTGGTGATTCACCAACCTTCGTCCGACATATTCAAAATGTTTGACAAACTCATCATTTTAGATGTGGGCGGTTATCAGATTTACTATGGCAATCCGATAGAAGGGGTTACATATTTCAAACAATTGGCAAACCTTGTCAATAGCCACGAAGGGGTTTGCGACCATTGTGGCAATGTAAATCCCGAACAAATTTTTAATATCATCGAAACCAAATTGGTTGATGAATACGGACGCTACACCAACAATCGCAAAGTTTCGCCGGTGCAGTGGCGCAAGCAATTTGAGGAAGTAATGCCACCCATCAAGGTAGAACCTAGCCAAGACACCCCTCCCAGCACCCTCAAAGTACCCTCGCGCCTGCGTCAATGGCTTATATTTACCGAGCGCGATTTGCTCTCCAAACTGAGCGATACCCAATATATGATTGTCAGCTTGTTAGAAGCTCCACTTTTGGCTTTGATATTGTCATACATTGTCAAATATTCGCAATATGATTATACAAGCAGCACTAGCAAGTATGTATTTAGTGAAAATATGAATATTCCGGCTTATATTTTTATGAGCATTATTGTCTGCCTATTTATCGGGCTGACGGTAAGTGCCGAAGAAATATTCAAAGATGCCAAAATTCGCAAACGCGAAACATTTTTGCATTTGAGCCGAAACAGTTATTTATTTTCCAAAATTGCTATTTTATTTGGTTTTTCCGCAGTTCAAACCTTAAGTTTTGTACTAATAGGCAATTATATTTTGGGTATCGAGGGAATGCACTTTACTTATTGGGCAGTCTTGTTCTCAACGGCTTGTTTTGCCAATATGCTGGGTTTGAATATTTCGGATACTTTCAACTCAATTATTACGATTTATATTTTGATTCCGATTTTGCTCATTCCCCAATTGATTTTGGGGGGAATTGTGGTGAAGTTTGACAACATCAACCCGAGTTTGGCTTCCAGCAATAAAGTACCCATTGTGAGCGAAATTATGGCTTCGCGTTGGGCTTTTGAAGCAATTATGGTTAGTCAATACAAAGATAACCCCTACAAAGGCGAGTTTTACGAAGTTGATAAGGCAATGGCTACCGCCGAATACAAAAAAGTGTATTGGATTCCTAAGTTAGAGTCTTGTTTGTCGTTTGTACTGGCTAATTATCAAAACCCCGACCGCCCGGTGCGCGTGGTCGTAGAGCGCAATATTAAAATTTTGCACAATGAAATCAGCAAAGAAATGCCCAAAACTCCCGCAATTCAATTGGTAGAAATAGCTCAACTTACGCCCAATGATTTTTCGGAAGATGTATTGGAAAAAACGAAGTTGTATATTCAAAAAATCAAAAAATACTATATCAAACAATACAATCGCCTATCTGACCAAAAAGACCGCGCCATTGCCAAACTGACTCGCACCCCCGCCCTCCGTGATGCTTTTATTGCCCAAGCGCAAAAATACCATAACAAAACAGTTGAGGAACTGGTCAGAAACTCCGAAGAAATCAATCGCGTGGTAGAAATCAACGACCATTTGGTCCAAAAAATCTATCCTATCTATCTCGACCCTCCCGCTACGGCTTGGTGGGATTTTAGGGCGCATTTTTACGCTCCCCAAAAGCATATTTTCGGCTATTATTTTGATACTGTGCGGTTCAATATTGGGTTTATTTGGTTTATGTCCATTATTTTATATGGTACATTGTTCTTCCGCGTATTCCACGAAACTATCAAAACTTTTACCACCTTACTCGCTCCCAAAAGAAAGAGGAATAAATAAGAAATGAATAATGAATAATTTAACCGTGAATATTTTTATAACTAATTGATAATCAAATAATTATAATGTAAAAATTACATTTTTTCGGTAAATTATAAATTATGTTTAAAATAAAATTGTATT
>JALONJ010000554.1 GCA_025455045.1 Microscillaceae bacterium
TCTAGTTCCGAGTTTCGGGTTTCTAGTTCCGAGTTTCGGGTTTCTAGTTCCGAGTTTCGGGTTTCTAGTTCCGAGTTTCGGGTTTCTAGTTCCGAGTTTTGAAGTAGTAGATAAAAAAATAGCATAACTAGCTGATAATCAAATAGTTATTGTAAATCAAAAACCATCAAAAATACTGCTGTCTAGATTTAATTAAAAGATTAAAAAAATTAGTATATAAAATGAACTCATTAAAATATATTTCAATATTCAACTTGCTGATTATCAGCTTGTTAGCATTTAGTTGTCAAGATGTGATTGACTACCAATTGCCCAGTGCTACCCCCCAACTGACGGTAGATGCTTGGCTCACTACCAAGCCCGGCGCGCAAACTATCCGCTTGACGCTTTCAGCAGATTATTTCAAAAACGCGCCTACCCCAACTGCTCTTGGCGCAAGCGTACAAGTAGTTGATAATGAGGGAGTTACTTATACTTTTACAGATGCCGATGCAGATGGCAACTATGTATGGACTCCCCAAAGCGGCGAAACTTTTGGCAAATTAGGCAATACCTACACCCTTACAATTACCTACCAAGGTGAAACTTATACGGCTGATTCCGAAATTGGTCGTGTACCGGCAGTTGATTCTATTACCTATGAAAAACGCAATGAATTTGGCAACCCCGAAGGCATTTATGCCGAAGTGTATGCCCGCGATTTTGCCGGAAGCGGCGATTGCTATTGGTTGCGGGGCTTCAAAAACGGGCGTTTTTTGAATCGGGTGGGCAATTTGACCACTGCCTATGATGCCGGATTTAGTGCCGGAGGCAATACCGATGGCGTTAATTTTATCCGCCCGATTCGAGAAGGTATCAATGAGTTTGTTCCTGATGCCGACAACAATACCTCATTTACCACTCCCCCCTTCAAACCCAATGATGAGGTGCGGGTTGAGTTGTACTCTATCACCGTCGAGGCTTTTGATTTTTGGGTACAGGTGCGCGAGCAATTGCAAAATGGGGGCTTGTTTGCGATTCCTTTGGCAAACGTAAGCACCAACTTGGTCAATACCAATCCGAGTTCCAAACAAAAAGCCATTGGTTTCTTTTGTACTTCCGCAGTCAGTACCTTGCAGGGTAAAATTGAGGACAAAGACAAGGGCGTGATTAAATAAAATCCTGATTTTTTAATTATAGGGCTTACAAAAAAATTGTTGCCTAAGGAATTAAAAAGTATAACTACCTGATTATCAGGTAGTTATTTTTTTTGACTATGCAGCCTCGATAAATGACACATTTGACAGGCAAATTTTACTTAAAAATTTTTTTACGGCTTTGTGGAGTTTTTTTTCCAACTTTGCATTAGGCAATTGTTGGCAGTTTGCTTACGCAAAAGTCCACAATAGGTTTATTGAAAGTATTAAAATAGCAAAAGAGTTAGAAATTATATAACATTCAAGCATAAACTACTTGAAATTATAAATGATTGATTATCAAGTAATTATAAAATTGTACCCCAGCCTGTCTAGGCTGTGATAGGCACAGCCTAGACAGGCTGGGATACATTCTTATTTGTCAAAAGTCAAAGATTATCAAGTAATTATAAAAGTAGCTTCGGCTAAAGCCGAAGCCGATAATATTTTTTAATCACAAGCATTGCTTGGGCATTTTGCCTCACCAAGAGGTTGCCTGAAAAGTGCGCGTTTTTTAGAAAAACTACTTTTTCTATCAAGTATAAATACAAAATAATTGGGTACATTTCAAATTTATTCCTTAGATTCCCTCTCTCAGAGGAGAGGGCAGGGGTGAGGTCTTACAACGTAAATTTGAAATGCACCCAAATAATTACTATTTTTAAAAAAGATAACTAACTGAAAATCAATTGATTATGTAAATTCTAATGGCAAATAATTCATTGCTAAGATTGTAAAAAATACTCAAGGAACAAGAAAAAAATAATGTAAAAAATATTTTTTGGTAACATATTGACTTTCAGGTAATTACAAAATTATTCATTTTACATTATTCACTATTCATTCCCAAATTATCATTCCCATACACTTCTCTAAAATTTTATGCAAAATATTTGCGAATACATTGAACACACCAACCTAAACGCTGTCATTACCTCGGCTGATGTCGAGCAATTGGTTGAGGAAGCCCAAAAATATCAGTTTAAGGGCATTTGTGTACCACCTTATTGGGTCAAAAAAGCTCGCCGCGATTTGGGCAGTACCTCCGAAATCCGTTTGGTAACAGTCATTGGTTTTCCTTTGGGTTACAATCGCTCCGAAGTCAAGTTGCAAGAAATCAAAAGTGCCATCCGCGAAAAAGCCGATGAATTTGATGTTGTTATCAACATTTCGGCAATCAAAACCAATGCTTTTGAATGGATTAAGCCTGAATTGGCGCAATTTGCACAATTGATTCACGAATATGAAGGTATGATGAAGGTGATTATCGAGACCGCTTATTTGACTGACGAAGAAATCATCAAAACCTGCAAAGTGTGTGTAGATGCCGGAAGCGACTTCATCAAAACCTCTACCGGTTTTGCCCCTGCCGGAGCCACCGCCGAGCATATACGCCTCATTCGCCAAAATGCCCCTGCCCACGTAGGCGTAAAGGCTTCGGGAGGCATCAAAACGCTTGAGCAAGCCCTAGCAATGATTGAAGCCGGTGCCGACCGCTTGGGTACTTCATCAGGGGTAAAAATTGCCGAAGAATGGTTGCAAAGTAAGGAGAAATGATTGTAAATTGTAAGAGTCATTTATAACTAATTGACCGTGTCCGCCTCTAGCGGAGTATCAAGCATTTTTATAAAATATATTGAAAAAAAGCTACTTGATTGCTAAAATTTCAATGATTTTCGTAATCCACTATTAACTACATATACTTGAAATTATGTTTTCTATTTTAAAAAAAATCGGTTTACTCAAGCCCCAAGCCCATCAACAATCACAAGCCACCCTGCCAACGATCCAAGTAGATATGCACTCGCATCTACTTCCGGCAATTGATGATGGTAGTAAAAGTATTGAAGAATCACTCCAATTAATCCAATGTTTGGTTCAATTGGGCTATCGCAAGCTCATTACTACGCCCCATATTATGAGCGATTTTTATAAAAATACACCCGAAATCATTGATACCAAACTCAAAGAACTCCAAAAAGCCCTGCAAGACCAACAAATCGCAGTGGAGATAGAAGCCGCCGCCGAATATTATTTTGATGAATGGTTTATTCGGCAAGTGCGCAACGGCGACAAGCTATTGACCTTTGGGGACAATTATTTGCTTTTTGAAACCAATTTTTATAATAAACCGGCGCAATTGTTTGAGGTGATTTTTGATTTACAGTCGCAAGGTTACAAACCCGTTTTTGCGCATCCCGAAAGGTATATTTATTTGCAATCCGATTTTAAAATTTTGGAAAAGATTGCCGAAAGGGGCGTTTTTTTACAACTCAATCTCAATTCTTTGAGTGGTTATTACGACAAACCGGCGCAAGATTTTGCCGAGAAAATGCTAGACCGCAAATTTGTGCATTTTGTAGGTTCGGACTGCCACAGTTCTCGACATATTGAGGCACTCAAGCGCACCCAAACCAAAAAAAGTTTTGCCAAACTCGCCGAATTTGAATTGTTGAATAATACTTTGTAGGAAATTAGAAATTAGAAATTAGTTCTACTTTGGCACTTTAAATTAACGTGAATATTTTGAAAAATATTGAAAAAGTACAAACAATTAAAGTTTTAAAAAGAGAATCCAAAATCTCCCCAAGCCGTCATCCTGCGTGGAACT
>JALONJ010000555.1 GCA_025455045.1 Microscillaceae bacterium
CAATTTTATTTTAAACATAATTTATAATTTACCGAAAAAATGTATTTTTTACATTATAATTAGTTGATTATCAATTAGTTATAAAAATATTCACGTTAATTTAGTGCAAGCACTTATCTAATGTTTACAAAAGTATTGAAATAACTACACTCTTTGAGGAGTTCTCGATAATATTGGGTCTTTTTAAATTCTTTTTTGATTAGCGCAAAGTATCTTCGGTTTTGCGGCTCATAACTGGGCAATATATATCCCCAACCATCGCCCGAAGCCCGCAAATAATATTCATTTTGTTCGCATTTGGCGGCTAAATAAGCGGCTTGCGCTGCCATTTCAGGGTTGCCGTTTTTGATAGCTCCGTTCATAGCACGTTCAAAATAATACTTGGCTTTGCTACAATCCACAAAAATCGGCTCTCGATTTTCGGGCTGAATATCCGTGCTTTTATAATTCCACAAATCCGAGCCACTCCGCACATAATCCACCGCCAGCCACGAATTGCCAAAATGCGTCATATTGTAGTAAATATTACCCAACTGAAAATAAACTTTGTCTTGCTCTACGGTGTTTTTTTCGGCAATTTTTTTCAATTGAACAATTTTTTGGGCTAAAGACAAGCGATTGTATTTGCCCTTGCCGATAGAGTTGGGACAATCTTGGCAATCTTTGATATTTGCTTGAAAAGGGTCGCCTTCAATTTTATAAATTACATCTTCGGGAATTTGCTTGTAAACCGCGATGGCTTCTTCCAATTTATCTTGCCCAAACAATACGGTGGCTTTCACTTCCAATAAAATATCGTGAGGAGAAAACCTTGCGGGTTTACTATTTTCTTCTTCAAAGTAATACGTAGGATTGGTGATTTTTTTGAATAAATAATCTTTTTCAAAATCAGAAAGTTTTTTCTTATCGGTCAAAGCCAATAAGTTGTCGAGCAAATCCATTTTAGGGTTGCTTTTTATGTCCCATATTGCGTTTTTACATAAAAAAGCCTTACCGATTTCGCCTTGTTTTTGATACAAACGCGCAAAAGAATTGATTAAAAAATCGTGCAAATGGGTATGTTTGGTTTCCTTGACTTGTTCATAGAGTTGGTTTTCGGCTTGTTCGTCAATTTTGGTCAAGCTCGAAATCTGCATTGCCAAACGAAACAACTCAATTTGATTTTTGAGGCTTTTGTCTCGAGTATTTTTTGCCAAATCATTGAAGATTTGGGTGGCTTTTTGTGGATTTCCGGCTACATAATCCAAATAACCGCTCGCCAAAGCCCATACTTCGGGCTGGCTGGCTTTTTTATCGCTCACCACTTGATTGACAAAAGTTTTGAGTTTATTCAATTGTTGAATTGCTTCGGCTTTGGGAAACCCTTGATAAGATTTGAAAAATAAAAGATTTTCATTCAAATTGATATTCAATAAATCGCTTTCCAATTTATTGATTTCGCGGGCAAGCAGTAAGTTCAACTTGGGCGAATTGGGCAACAATTGATAGATATTTTGCATTTCCTCCAACCCAAGAGCATTGGGTTGCAAAGCCCTCAGAAAATACAAAGTGGTTTTTTCGTCATTGTCTTTGCATAAAGCGAGGGCTTGTTTCCACTCGGATTCACTGCCTATCTCAAAACTCAAAAACGAAGAAGCCCGCTTGCTCATACACTTATCAAAAACCAGCGAAAAATAATAAGCCGCCTCGCCTTTTTTGCCCAAGTTTTTCAAAGCTCCGGCTCGGAGGGCAAGATTCCAATAGCGGATAATACTTTCGGTCTGCATCGAGATAGGCTCAACCAGTTCGTCGTACCAACGCAGAACTTTGTCATATTGCTTGGTATAATGCGCCATTCGGATAGCCTGATAGGCAAATCGGAGTTTGAGAAAGTCATTGGAAGCCTTTTCTTTGTAATATTTTTTTCCGGCATCAGCCAGCCATTTCATTTTTTCGGTATCGCGTTTGCGCTCTTCCCAGCTTTCATCATTGACGGCTTCGGGTTCGCAAACTTTGGCATAAAATAGATAGTCAATGGTCTCGAGGGCATCGCGCTCGGAGATTTCGCGCTTTTCAATCAAGTATTTTACCAATGAATTGTCTTTGAGCGCATTGGGCAAAGGCGAAGTGGCTTTGAGAATGGTTGCCCGTACTTTTTGCATATCATCGGAGGAAGTTTCATAAACCAATTGTTTGATATCCTCGACTCGAGGTTTGTTTTTGAAATAGGTTTTCCATTCTTGCAAATTATCACCGGCAGTTGAGTCCACTTGCCAGTCGAAATCAGCCATTTCGGCAAACGAAATCGGCGCAAAAAACTGATATGATTCATAATAATTGGGATCCCAACCGCCGCAAGTGCTTTTGGCAATTTGCTGGGGGCGAAATATCAGAGCTAAACTGAGGAAGATAAAAATCGGGTAGAATATTAGGCGCATACAATAAGTTTTATAAGCAAATAAACGAAAAACTTACTGATTTTAGTAAAAACAAAAGTTTAAATTATCAATAGTTCGGACAGTTTCTGGTTTCTAGTTCCGAGTTTTTTGTTAAGTGCTTGATAATCAGTCAGTTACATAAAATATTCAAAATGACATAACTAACTGACAATCAATTACTTATAAAAACTGTCCGAAGTCTTGAATTATACAAATGATTGATAATGAGGTAGTTAAATATAAAATTACCAGATTGATTTCAAAAATATTTTTTTAAATTGGATAGGCTAAAGCAACACAACCATTGCCACCGCCTTATTAGCTGGTTAAGAAATGTAAAAAGTGAAAATCAAATCATAATTTTCACTTTTTATTTTTGAGGTTTGTATCGCTTATCCCCTAATGCAAATACTTGATAATCAATCAAATATCAAACATATAAATATCATCTAGCCGCGTATCGGGGGTGATAGTGAGCAAGTCGTGCAAAATGCCATCGTGGATATCATACACCCAACCGTGCAAAATTGGGCGGTTTTCTTTGCGCCAAGCAATTTGGACAATCGAGGTTTTGGCGAGGTTATAGACTTGCTCCTCAATATTCAACTCTATGAGACGATTTAGCCTTTGAGCTTCATCTTGCATTGCCAATAGCTCGTCTTTATGCAGGCGATAAATGTCTTTGATATTGCGCAACCACTTGTTTATCAAGCCTAATTGCTGATTGGTCATCGCTGCTTTTACGCCTCCACAGCCATAATGCCCGCAAACAATGATATGCTGTACTTTCAATACTTCTACGGCATATTGCAACACACTGAGCATATTCAAATCGGTATGGACAACCAGATTGGCAATATTGCGATGCACAAATATTTCGCCCGGCTCGGTGTTGGTGATTTCATTGGCAGGTACTCGACTATCAGAGCAACCAATCCATAAAAATTCTGGTTTTTGAATTTCGGCTAAGTGGCTAAAAAAATTCGGATTATCGCTCAGTTTTTCTTGTACCCAAGCCTTGTTTTCAAGGAGGAGTTTTTCGTAAGATT
Source organism: Microscillaceae bacterium (assembly GCA_025455045.1). Taxonomy (GTDB): domain Bacteria; phylum Bacteroidota; class Bacteroidia; order Cytophagales; family Microscillaceae; genus JALONJ01. The sequence goes on from JALONJ010000555.1 coordinate 3,467, forward strand.
GCATAATTATATAAAATGATTTGTAGGTTTCAATCCATCAGAAAAAGTATGATACTTTCTCCGACTTCTCTAAATATCTTGAAAAAATAAGAATCTTCGAGCGCATTTCAAATTTACGCATTTCTTTTGCCTCACCCTGCCCTCTCCGAAGGAGAGGGGCTGTTGAGTTCTGAATACAACCCCACCCCAAACCCCTACCCCTCTCCGCCTTTGGCCTAATCTCCCTACAGAAAAAAAGTTGGGAAACGCTTGTATAAGTACAAATAAATACAGTATCAAATTTTACTTGTTCATTTTAAGAATTTACCTTTTGA
>JALONJ010000112.1 GCA_025455045.1 Microscillaceae bacterium
AAGGCAAATTCTTAAAATAAATAATTAAAATTTGATCCTGTATTTATTTAAACTTATACAAATTTTCTCCATCTTTTTTCTGTAGGGAGATTAGCTCAAGGGGAGAGGGGGTAGGGGGTGGGGTCTAACGGCGAATAAAATTTGGCTCAAAAAGAGGACTTAACAGACCTTCCCTCAACGGGGAGGAGCAGGGGTGGGGTTCAAAATATGGTACTACGCAACTTGCATTAAATAATTAATAGTCAATCATTTAGCAAATTTTTAACATAAATATAAATTAAAAAGAAAATGAAAATGCAAAAACTATTGTTTTCAACTGGAGCGTATATAAGTTTATACGGCACGGTGCTGGTTTTGCTGTGGATAGGAGCTTTTAAGTTTACACCCACTGAGGCAAAAGCAATAGTGCCTTTGGTGAGCAATAGCCCTTTGATGAGTTGGTTGTATCTCGTTGGTAATCCACAACAAGTGAGTAATTTTATTGGCATATTTGAGATAATTACGGCTTTGTTTTTCGCTGCCTACCCTATCAATTATCAATTGGGGCGGGTGGGAGCTTTACTAAGTACTTTGATTTTCTTGGCTACTCTCAGCTTTATGTTCACTACGCCTAATTCCTTTCAAAAAATAGACGGTTTTTGGGTTCCTGATGCTTTTATCCTAAAAGATTTAGCCTTTTTGGGACTTAGCTTGATGTTTTTGGGAATACCCAGCACTCAACTCGAATCTGGTAAAAACGGTTTAATCTCTTAATCATATTGCAAAATGGAATCATACAATGCAAAAATAAGCGAATTGTCAATCACCCGTGAGACCAAAATGGATATGCTCGCGCAGGGCGCGCCCATTCAAAAAACCAATGCAATTTTGGAAGCATTGCGCGACAATTACTCTACCCTTGTAGGCGAGGGCGAAGTAGTGATGCTGATCATAAATGACTTGTTTCGGATAAACTTTATGAGCAATTCTATTTGTGAGGTACTGCATTATCCCGAAAAATCACTTTTAAATGAGAGTGTTTTCTCGTTGCTGGTGGCTGATTCACCCAAAAAAATCAAAGATGCAGTGTATCAAATTTCTCACCAACCGGGCAAAGCCTACCCACTCAAAGACCTAGCTTTGTATTGTGCATTGGGAAATATTCATTATTTCGATGGATTGTTGATTAATCTGATCCAAGACGAAAGAGTAGGCGGTTATTTGTTTTATTTGCACAATATTTCGGAACGGCGCAAAATTGAAAACCAACTCAAAGACTTGAATCTAGAGCTGGATAGTTTTGTCTATAAAGCCTCCCACGACTTGCGGGCACCTCTGTCGTCGTTGGCAGGGTTAATCTATTTGACCGAATCGGAGTTTCCGCAAGCCGCCAAAGAAAATTTTGATTTGATGAAACACAGCGTGCAAAAATTGGATAAATTTATTCAACAATTAGCCCATTATTCACGCAACAATTATGTAAATAAAGATTGGGAAAACATCAAGCTAAAATCCTTTGTACTAGAAGTAATAGAGAGCTATAAATATTTGGATAAAGCCGAAAAAATACATTTTGAATTGGAAATTGCTGATAATCAATCCATTAACACCGATGCTTTTAGGCTTAGAGTGATTTTAGGTAATTTGATTAGCAATGCCATTAAGTACCACCAAATCGACCAAGAACGTCCGTTTTTAAAGTTAAAACTTGAGACTTCCAACGATTTTTATATCATCATTGTCGAAGACAATGGCATAGGCATCAGTCTTGAGTACCAAAGCAAAATATTTGATATGTTTACACGGGCTACGACTATATCCGATGGCTCAGGTTTGGGTTTATACATTGTCAAAAAAGCTCTCGAAAAACTCAAAGGACAAATACACGTGCAAAGCACGCGTGGCGAAGGCAGTCTATTTAAAGTTCAACTGCCAATACCGCCTCCACAAAGAAGATAATAGCTGTGCAAGGAATCAAGCATTAGAAATTGTATAAACCCTTGGTTATCAACTAATTACGCTTCCCTTGAAAATTAATTTTTTGTAAAACCTGAAAATTTCCGATTTTTTCGGATATACGACAAAGACATAAACACTTGATTATCAATGATTTATGTGTTTTATAAATTTTTTAGTTACAAAACATTACAAAAGTCAAGGAATTTTTAAACCTAAAAGTGCATTTTTTGCAAAAAACGTATAAAAACGGGGTGAAATTACCGCAAAAACAGCCCATAACCTATTGATTTTGAGAAAGTTATGAATTTCCAAGGGAAGTCTAATTATATTTCGGCAAAAGCCGGTCTATTTTGGATTCATTCCCTAAGGATTTGCTCTGTATCTTGCTTATACTATACTTCGCACGATTAATTTGTAATGTTTTGTCCATACACATAAACCACTGATAATCAATCCATTACGCATCTAAACTTACCCAATACCTGTCAAATGCGATTCGTGCGGATACTCTACCGAAAATTTGAAAGGTATCAAGATTTCTTCGCCGGATTGGGCATAAAAAAACCATTCCAAAAACTCCCATTCATTCTTTTTGAGTTTGTCAGTATCTTCTTTATAATTCGGCTCTAAGAGTTGGACTTTGACTGATTCGTTGCCCGAGATAGGCAATTGGTCCCAAACGACAATTTCTTCGGCGGTTTTTTTGAAGCTTTTGATTTTGATTTGATATTCATAAATCCAAATTTTGGTTTTTTTGGAAAAAATACCGCCTTCTTTTTTCTCGTATTTTTTCAAAAATTTGTACTCGACTTTCATTCCTTCATCAATCCCCAAAAAAGTCCAAAACTCCTCGCCGGGAGCAACTGCCTCAAGTTTGGACGTAGCCACAAAATTGTTGTCCAAAAACACATTGCTCTCGCCCGCCAAAAACGGAAACTCGGTATTGTTTATCACTTTTGCTTTCAAATAAGCATACGGGGCTAGTTTGGGAACGGTTGAGTAACGAAAATGCGCCACAAAATCCTCGAGCAAAATCGTAACTTTATGCTCGCTAAAATCGCTTTGAATGGTGTGCGCCCCCACAATATTGAAAAAAACTGAGGTGGTTTTGGTCTCCACCACCGAAGTCAGCTTGAGCATACTTTTTTCTTTTTCAACATCGCTATCTTCCCATTCTACATCCATTGGCAGAACAGCCGTGAATCCTTGTATCATATTGGTCATTTGGGGCTTGGCGGTGGGCATATTGCCTCGAGAAGTATTTTTGGGTATTTCGTAAACGCCTATGCGCCAAGGCTTTAGCTCGGGTTGGTGCCCACTGATTGCGGGCTGGGCGGTAGAAAGCTTGACTTGCACATTTTGCCAGTCTTCGCCGGTATTTTGCTGAATCAAGGCATTATAAGTCAGGTTCATTTGTTTGGTCTCGGTGTTTACGCGCAGGTCATAGATGGGTCGCCATCGGGCATTGCTCACGATATACGAAAGGTGAAGCAATAGACTGCCTTCGGCGGGCATTTGCACCACCAATGCCACTTGGTTTTTTACTTTTTGCTCTTTGCCCCCCGCCTGTTGGAGTTGATAATTGATTGGTTGCAGTTGCTCGCGGATGAGGCGGGTTTGTTTTTCGGTTGCCCACAATTGGCTATCAATATTTTCAAGTTTGAGGCGATAAAATTCCAACATTTTGAGCCATTTTTCGGGGTCAAGCTCGGCGGGGGCGGCATCTTCTGCCGGCGTGGTTATCTTTTTGGCGATGTTTTCAATAAATTCTTTTTCTTGCTCCAATCTTTTATTTTTTTGATTCAAAATCTTGAGTTCATCTTCCAAACGGAGCTTCTCGTCATAAAAGGTTTGGCGCGCCGAATCGCTGAGGGTTTCATAATACACTTTTTGAAACTTGACATTGGCGAGTATTGCCTTGCCTTCACCACTTACTTGCACACTGTTTTGGTCAATGGTGTCGGGCAATTGGTCAAATACCAAGGTATGTTCACCGATTGCCAAATCAAGTTGCGCGGTGCGCGTGATTTGAGCGCGGTCGGGAAAAACCGTTACTTGGCTTATCTGAGAGTTGAGGCTTTGATTCATTGTTTTTTTGGCTTAGAGTATGGAAATACGAAGCGATTGACATTAGGCTTGGTAAGTTTCAAAATATTGGGCAATTTGAACTATTTTTACTCATAAAATTGCATTTTATTACAAAATAGATTAAAAATTTGTCTTAAAAAATAATATAAATTGAAGTATCGCGTATAGTCAGTTATTGTTGCATTTGAAATTCACAACTAATTGATTATCAGTTGATTATGAAAATTAAATTATTGACTGTTGCTACCTATTATTCCTTTGATTAATTTTATTCGTTTTTCAAAAAAATTCGTACATATTTCGTGAGCATTGATGGCTCATAAAATAAGTATTTGATTATGAACCAATTATCTTGGTTTTAGTTAGTGTAAATAGGTCTATTTGTCCAACTTAATTGTCTTTTACATTTCAAGATTTTATCTAATGGCATCAGAAAGCCAATTTTCAGAAAATGCCTTGAAACGCCAAAAACTCATCCGAGATTTTGGGCGGGTATGCTTGGCATCTATGGTCGTGTCTATCTTGCCCGATATTTATTTTGGGCTGTGGAAATCCACCCTATTTACCCTTCTGATGGGCTTGCCTTTTTGGCTGATTTTGGTGGTAAATCGACAATACATTGATACTGCCAGCAATTTATTGATTTTTTGGCTTTTGTTTGTCTTGATATATTTTTCCGTTGCTTTGGGGCGCGAAAGCAATATCCATATGATGCTTTTGGTGATTATTATTGCGATTCCATTTACCATTGACCCACAAAAGAAATTTTTGATTTACATTCATATCACTCTACCCATTCTGATTTATTTGTTTCTAGAGTTCAATGATTTCAAACTGTCTTTTATATCGCCTATGCCCGATGTGTCTTTGGCGCACACCAAAACCTTTGGTTCTATCAATTTATTGGTTATTTTTATCATTATTCCCTTGATTACGGTGGTCATTTTGCGCTCCAACCAGCGATTTGCCGAAGAAATACATCAAACCAATGAACAACTCCAAAATCGGAATCACGAACTTACCAAAAAAAATGAAGCCCTTGACCAATTTGCCTATCGGGTAAGCCACGATTTGCGCTCGCCGATTGCCTCATTAAAAGGTCTGTTGAATATCTTGCAAGGTGAAACCCAAATCAGTGAAATTCAACAATACCATCAATTGATGCAAAAAAGCCTTTTTCGACTCGATGATTTTATTCGAGATATTTTAGACCAAGCCCAAAACCTACGTACTGAGCTGAATATCAGCCCTTTAGACCTCCATCAGACCATCAAAGATATTTATGACCAATTGAAATTTACCAACCCCGACAGCCGGGTGGAGTTAAGGCTTCATATTGAGAATCATACGCCTGAGTTTGCTTCAGATTTGTATCGTCTAAAAATCATTTTTCATAACCTTATTGCCAATGCCATTCGCTACCACGACCCCAAAAAAAACTTGGCTTGGTTGCATATTTCGGGGTTTATTGATGCCCAACACGCCAATTTGCGCCTTGAGGACAATGGCTTGGGCATAGCCAAAGAGCATCAGGCTAAGGTGTTTGAAATGTTTTATCGCGCCAATAGCCATACCAAAGGCTCGGGTTTGGGGCTTTTTTTGGTAAAAGAATGTGTGGAAAAACTCGGCGGCACAATCGCTATGCAATCCGAAATGGGTAAGGGAACAGTTTTTGAATTGAAAATTCCTAACAACAATTTGATGTGAATATTTTAGTAATCAATTGATAAGCAATGAGTTAACCCGCCGGATGTGGACACAGTCAATTGTTCAGTAAAACATCTGTATTATTTCAATCAGTTTTTCCAGAATTAAATTGGTATTCCCAAAAATGGAATATTTTTTACCTTTTGTTTCCTTTGCAATGATTTGATTATCAAGGCTTTATACCGATTGGTACGTGTTTGGTATAAGATAGAAGCAAAACAAAATTTCAAAAATGAAAAGGCTTATCTATTTAACCTTGATACTCATTGGTATCATTGCTAATTTGTCTTTGCACGCACAAATAATAGCTTACGAAGGATTCAATTATTTCAATAACAATTCTCTGGCTTTGCATAATTGCAATACAAACTCTCCTAATACCAATTTGGCTACTAGTTTGGGCTGGGGTGGTGATTGGACAGTATCGGGTAATAACACTAATATTCCGGGGTATAATATCACTACCACCAATTCGCCGGTCTATACGGCGGGGGGGAATGATTTGCTGAACACTGGGCGTTTTTTGGTAGCCGGCAATAGCTCACAAACTGCCGGAAGACGACTGCAAGTAAGTACCGCCGGAGCGTTTGCAACCAATGGCACGAACTATATCACAACCAGTCATCCGAGTACCAGTGGGCGTATCGGACGCAATAGTACTACTCTATGGTTGGGTTTTTTGATTCGAAAAAATACCAATAACGATGAACCCGTATTTATCGCGCTTCATCGCAACACTACAATTACTGATGTAAATTCCAATAACCGAATTGCGATTGGTTATTTTGGAACTGACTCCAACAACTCAGGCTCGCGTTTTTGGAGTATTCGTATCAATGGTACGGTTACGCGCAGTTCGGTAGCCATTACCGCCAATCAGTTTACCTTGATTGTGGTCAGAATTGATTTCAATGCCAGTAGTGGCAATCGCAATACGGTAAGAATGTATGTCAATCCGACTTCAATTGGTGGCTCGGCTCCGGCTACCGAAAATTTATTGGTACAAACCTCGACTGCTCAGGACCATTCATTCAATACTTTTGCCTTTTATGGGGGCAATAATAGCAATCAAAGTGCTTTGGACGAAGTCAGATTTGCCAATAGCTATGCGGGAGCTACCCTTGCTTCGGATAAAATTAACATTGCCGGAGGCTTATGTAGTGGCGTGGTGGGTGCAAATATATTTGCCAACGGCGATTTTGGGGTTATTACCGGAAATAATGAAATAGCGGCTACGGCTTCTACTTGGACAAATCCTGGGGGCGTAGTGTTTAAAGACAATATTGCCCCTTGGAATGGTTTAGCTCCCGGTTACTCATACATTGCCAATACCAATGCCGAACCCAATGACGGGCGTTATACCATAGCCAATGCTGTGCGAAGTCCATTTGGCAATATCAACAGTAGCTCAACTCCATTTTGGCTCTCGACCAATGACCGTAGCGGAACTAATAACGGTTTTATGATGATTGTCAATGCCAGTTTCAATCCCGGGATTTTTTATGAAGAAACCATTAGTGGATTGTGCGAAAACACTCGCTATGAATTTAGTGCCGATGTAATCAACCTATACAGTGCGGGTATAGCTAGTCTTTATACGCCTAATGGTTTGAATGCCAGTTTTTTTCCCCGTTGTAATCCGGTTACTGAACCTGGGTGTCAGCAATTGTATATCAATGTATCAACGCAACCTACTACTGCTACCGGCAACTGCTCGGTAGGGGGAGATTGTCGAAGGTACTCTATTTTGCCCGATATTGAGTTTTTGATTAATGATGTAGTCGTTTATTCGCCACCACGCCCTATAGATAATGATGGGGCTTGGAAAAATTTAGGTTTTACTTTTACTACCAAAAGCAATGTCAATCAATTGAAACTCTCGATTCGCAACAAAGCTCCGGGCGGAATAGGCAATGATATTGCTTTGGATAATATTACTTTTAGCCCTTGTGGTCCCAGTATTAGTGCCAATGACCAATTGCAAAACTGTGCTGACCCGCGCGTAGTACTTACTCTGGGACCTGAGTTCAATACGCCGGTTTATCAATGGCAAAAAAGTAGTAACAATGGCGTTACTTGGACCAATCTGCCCGGAGCTACCCAAAATCAATATGTACCCGCCGCCCCCGCCAAAGCCGGAGACCGGCTGAGGGTTTTGATTGCTAACTCGGCAGCTAATTTGGTGAACGGAAATTGCCAAATTCAATATGAAAGCAATTTGATTGGCTGTGCATTGCCGGCTAGAATCCAAATATTTAGAGCCTACGTGCAATCACGCACTATTCAATTGAATTGGCAAGGTATAGCCAATGATTCCAAAAAATTTATTGTGCAAAAATCAAGCAATGGGCAAGATTTCGAATCTATTGGTGTAGTAGAAGTAGATCCTAAGCGTGATTCGGGGCAGGAGTTTGGTTTTTTAGATGATTCACCACAAAGCGGATTGAATTATTATCGTTTGCAACAAATCAATCAATATTCACAAAGCATTTATTCAGATATAATCTCCGTTAGATTTAACAATCCTGAAATGGCGGCTATTCAGCTCAATCCAAATCCCCTGAAATCAGGTGAAAATTTGCAATTAAAATTAGCCTTGTTGAATCAAAAAAATATTCATTTGCAAATTTTTGATTCTTTTGGAAAATTAGTTCAAACCGAGAGTTTGGCTTCAGGCGAACAACAAATTGGCATAAAACTCAGTGCTGGAGTGTATTATTTACATTTCATTAGCACCCAAGGACTTAAAAAAGTAGAAAGGTTGGTGGTGTTGTAATATGTTGATTAGGAATAGATACAAAATAAAGTAAACTTTTTAAATTGTTGTTGTTAAAAGTGATATAAAATCCTGATAATCAAGTATTTACAGAAAATTTATTTGCAAAAGCTAAGGCAAGCATACACTATTTAAACACAAAGAACACTAAGAAAACACCCACAAAGTCCACCAAGACCATAGTGCTTCTTTGTGATAACCTTTGTGAACTTTGTGGTAAATCGGACAGCATTAGTTGTAAGTGATTGATAATCAAGTGTTTATCTCAAAGACGGAAAGTAAAATTTATTTTGTGTTTTTTTCACCCAAACCCCCATTTGCTATACAATCAAGAATAGCCCTTTTGCAAAGCAAATAGCTCATAAATAGGTGATTATCAGTAAATTAAACGCAATTTAACGACAACAATTTAAAAACATAATCAATTGAAAATCCTCCAAAGACGGACACGGTCAGGTAATTAAATAATTCCTAATTCCAATTATTAATTCCTAATTCCAATTATTAATTCCTAATTCCAATTATTAATTCCTAATTCCAATTATTAATTCCTAATTCCAATTATTAATTCCTAATTCCTTATCAAGCGATTACATTCTAAACCACTTTGCCCAATTCCTATAAAATGTATATAAGCCAAAGGTTGGTAAGCGGCATTTTGCCAAAAAAATGACCGCTCGAGTTGCAAAATCAAACTCTACTTGCGGAATTTTTTGCAAAAGGACTTGATAATCAGCCACCAACTCAAAGTTATGGGTATAAAAACTTTGTCGCAGATAATATTTGACGCACTTTGCCAAAGCCTGATGCTCGCGCGCCGTCCGATTGAGCTTTAGGGCTTTGCAACAAACTTGCAAAGTAGATTGTAAATGAGGATTTGATTTTAATCGATAGAATTGCTGGGAATGAGAATCGGGCAAAATACGCTTGCAAGTCGTAACTTCATCTTGGTAGTAATAATAAAATTGGCGAGCCGAGCGCACCCAAAAATCAAAATCTTCATAACTTAGACTTTCATCATAAGCTCCCAAATATTCCAAAACCTCGCGGCGAATGAGCATCGTGGGGGTGGAAATGAAGTATTTTTCTAAAAGATTTTGATAAATATCCCCCTGCGGAACTTTGATGCGAGCTTTTTGTCGGGCATCAACGGCATAATGGTATTGCAAAACATTGCCCTTCGCATCTATCTCCAGCGCATTGCTAAAGACTACGCCATAATCTGATGATAATTGCTCAAAAATCGCCACTTGGCGGCTGATTCTTTCATCAAGCAAAATATCGTCAGTAGCAAAGTCAATAATATATTTACCCTTGCTAAGTCTAAATGCCTCGTTGAAGGCGACACAATTGCCGGTATTGGTTTGGTGGCGAATCAATTGAATATCTCGAAAAGGAATATCGGCAGTATTTTGGGCATAAACTGCCTGATAATGCGGCAAATCCTGCAAAAAAGCCTCAATGATTTGCAGGCTTTGGTCTTGACTGGCATCATCAACAATAATGATTTCAAGATTGGGGTAGGTTTGAAAATAAACCGACTCGAGGGCTTGCTTTATATATTTTTGATGATTGTAAACCAAGCAAATGACAGTTACCAGAGGGGGCATTGAAATAAAGATTTTTGCAATATTCACGTTGGCTTAATGGCATTGCCCATTAGCCTTTTGTTTATGGCTTGAATTTGCGCAAATACTTAGCCAGAAATCAACAACAAAATCACAATCCAAATAGCCAGAAAGATGATTTTTGCTACGAGTTTCATATTTTTTTGCTTTAAAGTGTTAAACATCAATGGTTTTAAATTAAACTTTTGGTTTGACAAATCCAATGACTTCTATCAGCTCAAAATATGACCAAACAGGCTACGCTCTAAGCCTTTTTCAATTCAATGACGGTAATTTCGGGCAAGATTCCCACGCGCGAAGGAAAAATATCCGAAAAACCAAAACCCCGATTGACATACAAATATTGCCCATTTTTTTGATACAAACCACCCCACTGGTCGTACAAATATTGGATTGGACTCCATTGCCAACTCCCCCACTCAATGCCCATTTGCATACCGTGGGTATGTCCGGCAAAACTAAGGTCAATATCCTGATAATCAAGTACTTGTGCCTCCCAGTGGCTGGGGTCGTGCGAAAGTAAAATTTTGACGGCGGCTTCAGCGTTTTGATGAGCTTGGGCAAGCTTGCCGTATTTGGGAAATCGCCCTCGAGTACCCCAATTGCCAACGCCCAAAATAGCAATTTTTTCCTGATTTTCGGTCAAAAAAACGTGTGTATCCTCCAACAGATGCCAACCCAGAGTTTGGTGCAAATCTCTCATTGCTTGCAGATTCCGAGCTTTCTCGGAGTTATTTGCCCAAGCTCGATAATCGCCGTAATCGTGATTGCCCAAGCAGGAATACACGCCCAAAGGAGCTTTGATTTTTTGGAGATATTTGGCAAATGGCTGGGCTTCTTGGGTATCATAATTGACCAAATCGCCGGTAAAAAAAATCAAATCGGTTTTTTGTTGCAACAACGACTCTATCCCTCGGGCAAAATGGGTAGTTTGCACCAAATAACTGCAATGAATATCCGATATTTGCCCAATTCGCAAGCCGTCAAAGGCGGTCGGCAAGTTGGGTAACTTGATAGTTTGATAAATTACTCGATAATCATAAGCCCCAACCGCTACGCCATAGCTCACCAAACCCATCGGTATTGCCCCCAAAACCAAGGAGGTTTTAGCCAAAAATTCGGAACGACTGATTTTATTTTCCGTACCTTGCTTGACTACGGGTGGGAAAAAATAAAAACGCAAGGCTTGCAAACTTGCATAGGCTATTTGAGTTAAATCATTGATAATCAAAGGAATACACATAAAAGTTTTGCCCAAATAGAAAATAATCGCGCTTACTCCCAGCAAAATTTTGTAAGCATTGGGCATCCAATCGGTAATTGTAACTCGAAATACTATCAAATTCAAAATAAAAAAAGTATTGATCACCCAATACCATTTTTTAATTGATTGCTGACGCGCCAAAGGCATTTTTTTAATCAAAGTCTTAATAATCTGCCAAGCATAGCTATCTACCGCCACCATATACCCAACGACAATGGTTGTAATCAACAAACTAAGCCAAAATAAACTCATTGAATTTCTCGATTTAAAATTCAAAAGTAGCTTAAGTTGATGAAAATAACTTGAAAAATTGAGATTGTTCTACCACAAGAAATTAGAAATTGATAATTAGGAATTAGGAATTATATAAATACCTGATTATCAATTATTTATACCATTGCAAATGTTTACCTTATTTTGTAATCATTCTCAACTTATAAATCCGGCTCATTTTTTTACGCGGTTGAAGTTTGAAAATATTTTTTAATAATTTTTTATTATTAATTAATCAAAAATAAGTATTTTTTTTTATCAAAATACTTATTTTAATTTGGATTCATAATTTCTCAAACATTTTGAAGCCAATGAAAAACTTACTTGCTCAGGTTTATGCCCCTCAAAACTTTCGTCAACAAGCTCACGAATTGGTAGATATACTTGCCGATTATTTGCAAGCTGCTCAAAATCAGGACTTTAGCCAAGCCATTCCTTGGCAAGAACCCCATAATAGCCTAGCTTATTGGCAAGCTGATTTTGCGGAGGATTTGCTTGCAAACCCCAATGACTTGTTCCGAAAAATAATTGAGAAATCAACGCATTTGCATCATCCGCGTTATATGGGGCATCAGGTAAGTACTACCGCGCCTTTGGCTAGTTTGACGGGTATGCTCACCGGCTTGTTGAACAATGGAATGGCGGTATATGAGATGGGCTTGGTCTCAAACCCCATCGAGCGAATTGTAAGCGATTGGCTGGCACAAACGCTGGGTTATCAAACCCTTGGCGGTGGCTTGCTGACTTCGGGCGGCACTTTGGCTAATTTGACTGCTCTCTTGGCTATTCGGGCTGGCAAATCGCCTAATGATGTATGGTCTGAAGGCACCAGTGAAAAACTGGCAATTTTGGTATCCGAAGAAGCCCACTATTGTATCGACCGCGCCGCCCGCATTATGGGCTGGGGGGCGGGGGGTATCATCAAAATCCCGACCAATGACCGTTTTCAGATGCGTACCGAACTGTTAGAGCAATATTATCAGACGGCTCAATTGGCTGGTTATCAGGTAGTTGCGGTAGTAGGTAGTGCTTGCTCCACTTCCACCGGCTCTTATGATGATTTGGGGGCAATCGCCGATTTTTGCGAAAAACATCAGCTTTGGTTTCACGCTGATGGGGCGCACGGGGGGGCGGTGGCGGTTTCGGACAAATACAAGCATTTGATAAAAGGCATTGAAAGGGCTGACTCGATAGTAGTTGATTTTCATAAAATGATGATGATTCCGGCACTTTGTACGGCTCTGCTGTTCAAACGTCCCGATGATGCTTTTCAAACTTTTCATCAAAAAGCCCAATATCTCTGGGATAATCCTACGTCCAATGATTGGTTCAACTCCGGCAAACGCACTTTTGAGTGTACCAAATTGATGATGGCAGTGAAAGTGTATGCGATGTTGAGAACCTATGGCGAAGCGGTGTTTAGCGAATTGATTGATACTTTGCACGACTTGGCAGGTGAATTTGCCCAAATGGTGCAAAATCGCCCCAATTTTGAGCTGGCAGTAGTGCCACAGTCCAACATTGTCTGTTTTAGATATATGGCTGATAATCAAGAGAATACAAATGAACTAAATGCGCAAATTCGTCGAAAATTACTTGAGAAAGGTGAGTTTTATATCGTACAGACTACGCTGAGAAATGAATTGTATTTGCGGGTGTCGTTGATGAATCCAATGACCAGCCAAGCCGATTTGGAAGTTTTGCTCAATGAAATTGAGCAATTGGGTACACAACTCCAAACCAAATAAGGAATTGGGAATTAATAATTGGGAATTAGGAATTATATAAATGCCTGATTTTCAATCAATTAACGTGAATATTTTTGCAATCAATTGCCTGTGTCTGCCTCTGGCTGATAATCCGCCGGAGGCGGACACGGTCAGCTAGTTATGTCATTTCAAATACTACTATACAAAATATGTATTCACGCAAAGACGCTAAGGCGCAAAGTACTGATAATCAATAAATTGTGCCTTAGTGTCTTAGTGGCGAA
>JALONJ010000556.1 GCA_025455045.1 Microscillaceae bacterium
GGCAATTTCATAAGGATTTTTACTTTTAGTAAAAGTTCTTTTTGGGGCAATTTGCCAACATTACAAATGAAAAATAGTTTAAGATACCCCTAAAAAACGGGGCGCATTTCAAATTTACTACCTATCACCCTCTCCTTCGGAGAGGGTTGGGTGAGGCAAAAGAAATGCGTAAATTTGAAATGCGCCCAAAAAACGAGGATTTTGAATACAAGTAATTTTCTTGATATTTCCAAATTTTGAGACTGCGTAATCCCAGTTAATAATTAGGACTCCTAATTATTAACTCCTAAAAAGCCAAAAAAACCAAAATGTTTAATTTTTATTTCTAAAATAAATCCTTTAAATTCAAAAATAAAACCTGTCGGGCTTTAATTTGTCCATCAAGTATATAAGAAAGACTCTTTATACAAAAATTGGCTCTTACCTTAAAGCAGACTGATATGAATTATTTTAATATTTTTAAAGGTTCTTCACCACTTTTCAGGAAAATTGTAATGCAGGCTGTCTAGGCTGCCCGCGTAAATGAGTGGAGGCTTAGAATAAAGCCAGAATTTCCTCAAAATGGGTAAAGAACCTTTTTAAATATTTAATTGCCTGATAATCAGATGCTTATAAGTTCAGTTATTTGTATCCGCCCAGTATTAGGTAAGATCCCAAAAATTTTGCAGGGCAATTACTACATACTCAAACTTGGGGCAAAATGCAAACACTATATTGGCAATTGTGAAGAATTTAGCTAACTTTGCGCCCGAAAATTTAAGTTTCAATTTTAATATATGGCAACTACTTCAGATATTTCTAAAGGTGCATTTATCCGTGTAAACGGCGAATTGGGTCAAGTAATTGATTATGATTATGTTACGCCCAACAAAACCGGCGCAATGTACCACGTAAAACTTCGCAATGTCCGTACCGGCAAAGCTATCCAAGTTCGTTATTGGTCAGGCGATACCATTGATTTGGTAAGGGTTGAAGTGCGCGAAATGCAGTATATCTACCGCGAAACCAATGCCTTGGTGTGTATGGACAACAATACTTATGAGCAAAATTTGATTGATGAAAATCTTTTGGGCGAAAGCATCCGCTTTTTGAAAGAGGGAATGAATCTTCAAATCAGCTTTGATTCTAGTGAAGTACCGATTTTTGCCGAAATGCCCAATTTTGTTGAACTGGAGGTAACTTATACCGAGCCGGGATTAAAAGGCGATACCGCTACCAATGCAATGAAACCGGCTACTTTGGAAACAGGTGCCGAAATTCGAGTGCCTCTATTTGTCAATTTGGGCGATAAACTCAAAGTTGATACCCGAGATGGTAGCTATGTAGAACGAGTGAAATAACCCGAGAAAATAAGAATTAGCAATTAGGGGCTAGAAATCATATAACTTGTTGAAATTCAACAAGTTATATGATTTCTAATTCTTTAGTTTATTTTATTAAAAAGTAATGATAAAGTATAATTATCACTCTATTTTTTTGTCTATCTTTGCCTAGTTAATTTAAAGTTGTTCAAAATGTTAGTAAAAGAACCTAAAAGCATAGGTCAAATTTTGTCTTTTCTTCATAGAGTGTCCCACAGTCAAAATGGCTATGAGCTTAGTCTAAATAAGTCAGATAGAAAGAAGAATGGGGTGTTCTTAACCAAATCCATTGATATAGTCGAAAATTTATTAGATATTATTGCAATTGATTAAGAAATTTTTGATAAAAAAATTCTTGAACCGTCTTGTGGGCAAGGTATTTTTATTTTAAAATTATTATCAGACCTTTATGTAAAATTTCCTGATGCTGTATTGATTTCAAATTTTATAACAAATAATATTTTCTTTGTTGATATCCAAGCAGAAATGGTTGAAAAGACCCAAAAAAATATCCAAAAATTATATACTTTTCTTTTTGATGAGGATTTTCAAGGTGAGTTTAACGGAATAACTTGGGATTTTACCGATAAAGTTTCGGCTGGATTGTCTTTATTTGATAAGGTCAAAACTACTCCATTTTCTAAGCTGTACAATTCATTCGACTATGTAATCGGCAATCCACCTTATGTAACACTATATGGACGGAGAGATAAAAAAGAAAATGAAGAACAAAGAGTAAATTACTTACATAAATATCATCAATTTCCGAGTTCAGTAAAAAACGGAAAATTAAATCTTGTAATGTTGTTTATCGAGCACGCGCTTGATTTTTTAAAAAAAAATGGTCGCTTGAGTTTTATTATTGATGTTTCTTTTTTTGAAACAGCTTATGAATTTACCAGAAAATATTTGTTAGAAAATACGGCTATTGATGAATTGCAAATAAATATCAAAGATTTTGATGTTGCGAGTGGTCAAGTAATTATTAAATTATCAAAAATTAAAAAAGACAATCATAAAGCACAAATTATTGACCACAAAACCAAAAATCGTTATTGGGTCGAGCAATCAAGCTGGTACAATAAAAATGATGAGTACAAATTCAGATACAATGACTGTCCTATTTCAAAGCAAATTTTAGATAAAATTGAAGCAAAAAAAGACAAAACAATTCTACAATTATATCCCAATAAGAATTTGCGTACTTGTGCGATGCTTTTGGATATGGAAGATAAATTTACTTTCTTGGAGAAAGGAAATAGGGAGGAAATTTTATTGTATCCCTATTATCAAGGCTCAAAATCACTTTCAGAAAAATATGGCAAATTAGAATATAAAAAATACTTTTATTATGACAAACCTCTGCAAGATTCAATGAATGATGAATTGAAAATTGAACTTGAAAAACAAGGTGTGAAGAATAAAAAAAGGTTAGGATTAGGCGAAACGATCATTTATGATAATCCAAAGTATTTATTAGACAATCGGCAAAAGAAATAATCGCTACGGTTGATTTAAGTAAAAGCTCGGCAAATAATAGTCTTTACGTTTTTTCATTGAGAGATAATTCCGTAGCGACAATTGAATTTTTATATTTTTTATGTGGTTTTTTGAATACTGATTTTATTACCTATTTTGCGCAAAAAATGAATATTATTAGGTTTTCACAAGGCAAACAACCGCAAATAAAAATCGGCGATTTAGGAACTATATATATTCCTAACGATATTAAATTACAGAATGAGATTTCTACGTTATGCAAAGAAATTTATACCAATATTGATTCAAAAGATGCTGTAAAAGCTCAAATAGATAAATTGGTTTATACTTATTATAAGCTGTCTGATTTAGAAATTGAAACTATCGAGAAAAACATTAAAGATTTTTAATTTTTTCTTCTTGTTCTCTATTCAATTCTATTAATTTTTGAAGTGCTATATCTTTTTTGAACTTGCCTTGTTTTAGGTTTTCCAATTCTTCGGTTTCTTTTTTAAGTTTCCTTTCATTTGATTCTATTTTTTTCTGTAAAAGAAAATTTAAAAACTGCTCTCTGGTTCTATATTCAGGTTCGGCAAATCCATTTACTTGCATTTGATTGGCTGGTGTGATCCTCATCGTAGCACTAACATTTTTTAAGAAGTATGATTTTACCATTGTCCCCTTATAAGCCACAAAATCTAACCCTTTGGTAGAACCTTTATAGTAAACCATAATATACGCAAGGTAAAAATAACCTTGCTCAATCAAACTTAAAATTTTATCAGGTGTTTCACTATCAGGGTTTGTATCATCATTTTCAGTATTTGTAGCCTTATAATTTTTGTAAAAAAATATAAAATACTGATAATCAATTAATTAGTGAAATAAATTTTGAATCAATAAAAAACACAACTAAGTCATCCTGAAAGGAA
>JALONJ010000113.1 GCA_025455045.1 Microscillaceae bacterium
AATTATTTAAAATATTTATTATATTAAAATAATACAATTTTATTTTAAACATAATTTATAATTTATCGAAAAAATGTATTTTTTACATTACAATTAGTTATAAAAATATTCACGTTATTTAATGTGGAAGTTTCACTAAATAATGGTTTGTAGGGTTTCTAATTCCGAGTTTTTAGTTGGGAGCTAAGTAATTGAAAATCAAGCAATTAACTTAAATCTTGTGAATTTTATAACTACTTGATAATCAATGAGTTATGAAATATTTACGAAGTATTGATATTGGAAACAAAAAAATAATGTGTACAATATTTTTTGGTAACTTGTTGATGTCTATCGCCTTTGGCGGATTTTCAAGTAATTAAATTGTTGTTATTAAATCATACCTAATTCATTGACCGTGTCTGCTTCTGGCTGATAATCAATTACTTATATGATAATTATTTTGCAAAAGGTTTGGCAGAAAACGTTTATAATCGTATAAAATTGGGTATTTTAGGCAATCATTTAAAATGATTTGGATTGATAAACATTGGAGTAAATGATTGATTATCAAGTACTTACATTTACCGAATAATTTTACCACAAAGTTCACAAAGGTAGGCACCAAGAAACACAAAGGTCTTAGTGAACTTTGTGGGTATTTTCTGAGGGTTCTTGGTGATTAAATGGGTTATTTTGAGCCACCTTTTGCAAATATAATTCTTATAAATACTTGATAAACAGCTAATTATAAAAATTTTAATAACAACAAATTAAAAAACTATTCACTCTACACTATTCATTATTCACTACTCATTACTTATCCAAAATATTCTCATTAAAAAATAGCCTTTCTTGGTTTATGAGCATTGGCGGCGGGAATTTAGAAGCAACTCCACAAACGCTTGCTCTCAGGCAAATTCTTTCTTTTCGGCTTCGGCTTCTACGGTTTTTGCCGCTTTGCCGGTAATGAAGCTATACATCGCCGGAATGACATACAAAGTCAAAACGGTGGAGAAAATCAAACCACCCACAATCGCAATTCCCATCGGTACGCGGCTCTGCGCCCCGGCTCCCAAAGCCAAAGCAATGGGCAAAGTCCCTAGAATGGTGGACAAACTGGTCATCAAAATTGGGCGGAAGCGGGCTTGTGAGGCTTCTAAAATCGCTTCTAAAATAGATTTGCCTTCGGCTTTGCGTTGATTGGCAAACTCGACAATCAAAATCCCGTTTTTGGTTACTAAGCCAATGAGCATAATAATTCCGATTTGGCTAAATACATTCAAAGTTTGTTTATAAAACCAAAGGCTCAAAATCGCGCCGGCAATTGCCAAAGGCACGGTAAGCATAATGACAAATGGGTCAATAAAACTCTCAAATTGCGCTGCCAAGACCAAATAAATCAAGACCAAAGCCAAGACAAAAGCAAACAGCAAACTCGACGAACTCTCGACAAAGTCTTTGGATTGACCCGAAAGAGCAGTACTAAATGATTCGTCTAGGGTTTTTTCGGCAATCGCGTCCATTGTTTTGATACCATCGCTGATGGATTTGCCCTCGCTCAAACCCGCCGAAACCGTAGCCGAAATATAGCGATTGTAACGATACAATTGCGGAGGTGTACTTTCTTCTTTGACATCTACCAAATTATCCAATTGAATCATCTCGCCATTGTTGGCTCGCACATAAATTTCTTTCAAATCCATTGGTTTGCTGCGGTCGTTGCGGTCCAGTTGTCCGATTACTTGATACTGTTTGCCATCCATAATAAAATAGCCAAAACGCTGACCCGATAGCGAAAACTGCAAAGTTTGGGCAATATCCAAAATCGATACATTCAATTTGGTCGCTTTTTCGCGGTTGATAGACAATTGTAATTCGGGTTTGTCAAATTTTAAATTCAAATCCACAAAATTGAAGGTTTTATCTTTGTAACACTCATCCATAAACTTGGGCAAAGCGGCTTTCAATTTTTCAAAATTAGGGGCTTGAATTACATACTCTACCGGAAAATTAGCCGAGCCACGTGTGCCGGTATTGATAGTTGGGTCTTGTGAAATAAAGGTTTTGGCATCGGTAAATTGCTGAATACCTTTACTAAGACGGGTGGCAATTTCTTTCTGACTGACTTGGCGTTGGTCGGGGTCTTTAAGGCGAATACGCACAAAAGCATTGTTTACGGCACTTGAAGCCCCAAACCCGGGCGAAGTAACCGAAATCATGGTTTCTCTTTCGGGTAGATTTTTTTGCAAATAAGTTACTACTTCCTGTACATATTCATCCATATATTCAAAAGTTGCTCCCTCGGGGGCGCGCGCCACGAGGCGCAAAGCCGAGCGGTCTTCCATCGGAGCAAGCTCTGAGGGCAGGCTACTTCCCAATACATAAATAACCCAAACCGATGCCCCCATAATCACCAAAGCCAGCCAGCGATAAGCCATAAACCAGCGCAAAGAACTGGCATAAAAATTAGTCATTCCCACAAAAAACGGCTCGGTAAAGTTATAAAACCAATTGTGTTTTTCGCGGCGTTTCAAAACTCGGCTCGACAACATCGGCGTAAGGGTAAGTGCCACAAAAGCCGAAATCAAAATTGCCCCCGAAATGGTAATTCCAAATTCTCTAAACAAACGCCCGGTCAGACCTTGTAAAAACACTATCGGAAAAAATACCGCTACCAAAGTAATAGTAGTGGCAATGACGGCAAAATAAATCTCCGCCGAGCCTTCATAGGCAGCTTTCAGGGGTTGTTCGCCTTCTTCAATCTTGGTATAAATGTTTTCCATCAAGACGATGGCATCGTCCACCACCAAGCCAATAGCCAAGACAATACCCAAAAGCGTGAGTACATTGATAGAAAATCCGGCAACATACATAATAAAAAATGCCCCAATCAAAGACACCGGAATTGCCAAAACTGGAATAACTGTAGTGCGCCAATCGCGCAAAAACAAGAAAATAATGGCAATCACCAGAGCAAATGCCACAAAAATTGTTTCTTCAACTTCGGCAATCGAGGCGCGAATAAAAGCGGTGGTATCAAACACCATAGCAATCTCTACGTCTTTGGGCAAGTCTTTTTGAATTTGCGCCAAGCGTTTGTTTACTTGGTCCACAATCTCCACTTGATTTGCCCCGGGCTGAGGCACAATTGCCAAACCCACCGAAGGAATACCCTCGCGCCGCAAAATAGTTCTTAAATTATCGGGTCCGAGTTCGGCTTTGCCAATATCACTAAACTTTACTATGTTTTCACCATCTTGTTTGATAATCAAGTTGTTAAACTCTTCGGGGGTGGTGAGTTTGCTCATTGTACGGATGCTCAACTCGGTTTTGTTGCCCTCAATCCGCCCCGAGGGTAATTCCACATTTTGGCGTTGCAAGGCACTCCGTACATCTAAGGGGGTGAGTTGATACGCCGACAGCTTCACGGGGTCCATCCACAAGCGCATTGAGTAATCCTTAGAACCCCAAATAAAAATCTCGCTCACGCCATTGATGGTTTGGAGGCGTTCTTTGATGCTGACCCGCGCAAGTTGGGTCAGATTGAGCAAGTCGCGCTCGGCACTCCGCACATTGAAAGCAATAATGGGGTTGGCATTGGCATCGGCTTTGGCGACAATGGGCGGGTCGGTATCGGGCGGCAAGTTGCCCACTGCCCCATTTACTTTGTCGCGTACATCATTGGCGGCAGTCTCGATGTCAATTTCCAAGTTAAATTCTACCGTAACAGTACTGCGCCCCTCTCGACTCACCGAAGTAAGCGAGCGAATCCCTGCAATGGTACTCACTGCCTCCTCAATGGGTTCGGTAATTTGCGATTCGATTACATCGGCATTAGCCCCAGTATAATTGGTAGAAATGGTAATGACGGGCGGGTCGACGCTCGGGTACTCACGCACTCCCAAATAAGTAAAGCCAATCAAGCCAAACAAAACAATGACGATGGACATTACCCAAGTCAATACCGGGCGTTGAATACTGGTAGTAGAGAGGGTACTCATATTTTTAAAGTTTAGATTTTTTTAGCAATTTGTTAAATCTTTTGAGTTCAAGCCTTCATAATTGTTGGGGAAATTATATAATCATTTGATTTTCAGCAAGTTATATTTTGAAGACTTGGCAAAGAGTTAAAAATAATGTGAAAAAATTAATTTATATAAATAACTGATAGTCAGTATGTTGCAACTTATTCACCTCTAGAGGATCAGCACATTAGCACATTTTATAAACTTACCGGACTCTGGCTGATTAGCTCATTACTTAATTATTTTACGCTCATTCTTTGGTGCTTATTGAGTGATTTTATCTTTTAAAATTAATCTATAACCAATGGAATGGAGAATTATCCTCAGTTTTTAACAAATATTTAAGAAGTTAGTTCAAAATCTATGATTTATCAAGCCCAAACTGCCAAGCCCGTTGCTTCTACCAAAAATATGTCTTTTTGAGGAGTTAGAAGAAAAAATATGGTTCTTTAGCCCTTTTCAGGAAACCGAAAACTTGGCTTTTTAACATTATTCGTTCTTTATACCACAGAACGAGGGTTTGGGGCACCATTGCCCGCGATAAAAAACTAAGACCAAGGTTTTTTTCGGTATAACTCTTTGATACTGACCAATTTACCTTGATGATTGGGGAGAGTGAAATCGGGAATTTTAGCCCCACTCCGCAAAGCCATTTGATAAGCTTCTTTTTCTGACAATTCTTGCTCAAATCTGCGAATATTACTAAAAACTTCAGGAATAAGTTTTAGAAATTTGCTCGTAAGTCTCTTTGATTTCTTGATAAAATGAAGCCATTGATGAGAGGGTTTAGGGTTTACTTTTTGTTAAAACTTTTTTTAATTGAGTATGGTTTTAATTAAGAAAATTTTAACAAGACTATCATTTTTTCTCTAAACCAATTCGCAAGTCTGTTTTTTTCAATGAATTTTTATCGGGATTTTTTATAAATCATTGATTACTAATTAATTACAATTTTTTAGTATTTATTATCAACAATACTTTGGACAGTTTTTATAAGTAATTGATTATCAGCGAGTTATGCTATTTTAAATATTTCTTTTAACTGACTGATTATCAAGCACTTAACAAAAAACTCGGAACTAAACCAGTAATTTCCACTATGGATAAGTACCTGATTATCAATGAGTTATAAAAATTTTATTAAATTATAAAACCCTGATAATCAGGTAATTATAAAATAATAGTTTACCCGCATTTTTAACTCTTTGATAATCAGTGAGTTATATGTGTCAAAGTGGGAATTGCTGGAACTAGAAACTGTCCGAACTATTGATCAAACCATTCAGGTCTCAAAGCCCAGCTAGTCTTGATTTACAACTCCGATTGTAGAGCCAGAGGATTTTTAATCCTAAAAAAGCCTTTTCCACAGTGGGAAAGGTTTTCTGTTTAAAAGATTCTTTACCCATATTCAGGAAATTCCAACTTTATTCTAAGCCTAAACGCATTTACGCGCGCAGGCTAACAGCCTGCGTTACATTTTTTCTGAAAAGTGGTGGAGAACCGTTTAAAATATATAACTAATTGATAATCAATTGATTAATTATTCGCATAAATTCTAAATCAGGAAATAAATCAAGCTCCAACTCAATCTTTTTTGAGACTCATATTAAGTAGGTGGGCAGGTTTTTGTATATTTATAAAAAAAATCGATATGACCAAACAAAAGGAAGAACAAAACTATTCGGAAGCTGATTTGATAGAAATGTTTGGTTTAGAACGACTAGTGGGCAACACTCAACTTGCGCTAATGATCGAATGGACAGCCGCTACAACTTCGCTCAATGCTAACGAACAAGAATTATTTGATGATATCTATCAAGATGCCGTACAAAACATTGCCGGTTGGCAAGAAGAAGACCTCAAAATGAAATTTATTTCTTTTGTATTGCGATTAGGGCATCTCAAAGATAAGCCACCCTATCATACTTATTTTGAAAAGACAATTTCGGCAATGGTGGAAGATAAGTTCTTAAAAATCAAAACCGATTTTATGATTGCCAAAGGTATTTTGGATAAGCCTCAAACCCCATATTTTCATTTTCAAGAGTGGAAACCACTCAAAAACCCACAAGGTGATTCAATGGCGCAACTTTTGGAGGTTTTTTTGATTGCTCAAGCTAAAAATAAAAATGCCCATCCGATTTATGGTTGTGAGGTAGTAGGTAAAATCTGGAATTTTGTCATCCTTGAAAATAAAACTTATTGTATTGCAAAATCTTATGACTGTACAGATGCTGAAGATTTGTTGAAAATAATAGCAATGCTTCGCAAGTTTAAAGAAATACTAGAAGTCAGATTATTGAACGATTAAGTACTCCCCTTTTGCAAACTGGTTAAAATATTATTTATAAATAATTGAAAGTTATTCAGGTTTTTGAAATGTTTTTTCCCTAGCGAGGGGCGTTACAATGCCCCTCACTAGGGAAAAACGCCCTTCAGTTTAGATATAAAATATTGATAATCAGTAATTTATAAAAATTGTACTTTTTGAAAAAATAACAAGTTACTCCGTTGTTGGTGTTAGAAATCACCTAAATTTTTTGAATTTTTACGCTTTTATCAGGTACAACGACACCAACGACCACTTGCCCTACGAGTTGTTGGTGTCGAAAAATGCCCGCAAATATTGGTAATCAAAAACTAAAGGGCATTTTTCTACGCACGAACAACGGCGAAATTTAGCTTGTAAAGTTTTGATTATCAATTGATTATAAATTTTTAACTTTTATTCAAACCTGTCAGGTCTCGAAGACCTGACAGGTTTATTAATCATCTATTCAAACCTGTCAGGTCTTCGAGACCTGACAGGTCTATTAATTATCAAACTCCATCGTATATTTTGCTAAGTCATCATTTTCATACATCTCTTGATGAAATTGCACATATTCTTTAATTCCGCCAAACCAATCTATTACCTCTTGGCGAGCAAGTTTGGTTGGACTATTGCTCAAGTGACTACGATAAGAAGAATGAGGGTATTGCCGAAAATCTTTTACAAAACCGTGTTTTTGAGGATTGAAATGGATATACCAAATCAGCCTTGTAAAATACAAATCATCTTCAACCAAAATTCTGTTAAAAGGAGTTTCAAAAAGCTTTCCTGTTCGATTTTGGGCTTTATTAATACTTTTACTATATGAATTAAACATATCTGCAAACATTTTACTAATGATTCTATCTGGGCTGTGAAGCCCTTTCTGTTCCAAACCTAATGAATCCGCGATATTTGACAAGTTTGAAAAGTCTTTTACTCTTACTAATAAATGAAAATGATTTTTTAATAAACAATAGGCGAAAGTATCTAGCCCATCGGTCATGTATTTTGCATATTTTTCCAAGAAATATGGGTAATTTCTTTCTTCATAGAACAAGTCGATTTTATCTACTCCTCTATTATATATGTGATATATTTTACCTGATTCTAGAGGTATTTCGTATTGTTTCATAATAATATTTTCTTGAAACCTGTCAGGTCTCGAGGACCTGACAGGTTTGAATGTATAAACTTACATTGATTTATGGAAAGAATCATGAAACCTGTCAGGTCTCAAAGACCTGACAGGTTTGAATGTATAAACTTACATCGATTTATGAAAAGAATCAAGATGAAACCTATCAGGTCTCAAAGACCTGACAGGTTTGAATGTATAAACTTACATCGATTTATGGAAAGAATCAAGATGAAACCTGTCAAGTCTCGAAGACCTGACAGGTTTGAATGTATAAACTTACATTGATTTATGGAAAGAATCAAGATGAAACCTATCAAGTCTCGAAGACCTGACAGGTTTGGAAAGAATTATGAAACCTGTCAGGTCTCAAAGACCTGACAGGTTTACAAAATCTACCTCCACTCCGGCCACCTTCCGGGCGTATAAGGTGCGCCTTTCATTTCCAATTCTTTTTCTAAATCAATAATGGATGTTTCAATTTTTTTCATTTCGCTCAGAACGCCCGTGAGTTGTTTGGCGGCTACTTGGTAAGAGTCTTTGTAGAGTTGGGGAACGGGTGCAGTCGAGTTCCAAATACTATACACAATGCCTCCCACGCGGTCGTTGATGCTCGGCGTGGTTTCGTACTCGCGGCGGGCTTTGGTCATATCGCCGTATAGTTGCAATTTGATTTGTTCAAATTGTTTGCTCAATGCTGAAGCCTTTTCCAACAAAGCTTTGGCGGGGGCGGGCATATCCAAAATGGCACTTTGAATGTTTTTGGTGCGATTTTCCAAAGAATTTACTAAATCATTGGTAGCACTGACGGCTTTGCTAAGTTTGCTCACTTGTTGAGAAAAGGCAACATTGGCACTCATATCCGTGGGAATGCTGCCTTGATCGAGTAATTTACAAGTGAATTTGACTGGCTCTACCAAAGTAGTCAAAATGCCGTCTTCATACTTTGCCAAAGCAACGGAATATTCGCCCGGCATCGCCAAATGTCCTTGCAATTCGCCGCCAAACAATTGGTCAGGCGCAGGTGTAAAACGTTGATTGACCGGCGCAGGCGTGCCATAGCGAAAATCCCAAACAATGCGTTGTAAGCCTTTGGTAGCCGGAGCTTTGAGGTGACGCACTACATTGCCTTGTTTGTCGGTAATGGTAAAAAGCAAATAAGGGTCAGGTTGGTTATCTTCCAATCTCAAACTATCAAAACTTGGATAATACACCTTTTCTTTTTTGTCGTATTTGGCTTTTTCGGCTTCGGCGCGTTTGTCTTTCAGTTTTTTAATATCATTTTTGAGATAATAGGTAAATACTGCCCCTACTTTGGGATTAGGCGTGGAGAAATAACTGCTGCCCAAATGCCCTTTGTCGCGCAAGCCTAGCGGATAACGCTCCACAAACATCAAACTTTCTTTGACAGGAAAAATGAGAGCCGGTTTGTCCAAATCTTCTTTTTTCAAATTCCGCAAAGGCGAATAATCATCTAAAATATAAAATCCGCGCCCAAAAGTTGCCAAAACCAAATCATTTTCACGGCGTTGGATTTCAATATCACGGACGGCAATAGTCGGCAAGCCATTTTTCAATTGTTGCCAGCTTTGCCCACCATTCGGACTAAAAAATAAACCAAACTCTGTTCCCACAAACAACAAATTGGCATCTACGTGGTCTTCCGCCACCGAATAGATACTGCCTCGGTCGGGCAAATTGCTTTGAATGGCTTTCCAAGTTTTTCCGGCATCGGTAGTTTTCAACACGTAGGGTTTGAAATCGCCGTAGCGATGGTGATTAAAACAAACGTAAGCCGTATTTTTATCGTGCAGAGAAGCAATGATTTGATGCACATAACTCTGCGCCGGAACGCCGGGCAGATTGTCAAACTTCGTCCAATTTTTACCGCCATCGGTTGTGAGGTGAATCAAACCATCATCTGTACCTACCCAAAGCGTATTTTGGTCAAATTTGGATTCAGCAATGCTGGTCGTTTGTCCGTAAATATCGGTACTGCCGTTTTTGGCAATGGCATCAACCGACCAAATTCTGCCCATTACTTCAATTTTATTTCTATCTATTTTGCGGGTCAAATCGGGGCTAATCACCGTCCAAGAATTGCCTTTATCGTCAGTTTTAAAAACTTTATTTGCCCCAAAATACAAACGATTATTGCTAAATTGACTGATTAATAGCGGCGCGTCCCAATTCCAGCGCAAGGCTTCTTCGCCTTCAGCTTCAATGGGTTTGATGGGCAAATATTCACCACTTTTGCGGTCGTAGCGCACCAAACCGCCATATTGCGATTGGGCATACACAATGTCGGGGTTAGATTGATCCACTTGGGTTTCAAAACCATCGCCCAAAGAAGTAACATACCAATCAGCATTTACCAAACCATTGATAGAAGTACTGCGACTGGGTCCGCCCAAACTCAAATTGTCTTGCGTACCTCCGTGTACACCATAAAAAGGGTAAGCATTGTCGGTCGAAACTTTGTAAAATTGCGTAACCGGCAAATTTTCTTTGTAATGATAGCTTTTGGCAAAATCCCAAGATTCATAAATTCCCCCATCACAGCCCACCAAGATATGGTTGGTATCGTTGGGGTCAATCCAAATACAGTGATTATCAATGTGTTTGTTGATTTCGCCTAAGTTAGTAACGGTTTTTCCGCCATCTGAACTTACTTTGTAATAGGTGTCGGTAATAAAAATTCTATCCACATTTTTGGGGTCGCAAGTGATTTCTTGGTAATAATTGCCCGAAGTAAATACCCCACTGCGTTTTTCCCAGCTCGCGCCTTTGTCGGTACTGCGATAAATACCGCCATTGCCTTGTGAGGCTTCAATCACTGTATAAAGTACGTCAGGATTGACAGGACTAATTGCCAAGCCCATTCGCCCAATATCACCGCCGGGTAAGCCACCTTCCAGTTTTTTCCAAGTAGCTCCGCCATCCGTAGTTTTGTAAATGGCTGATTCGGGACCGCCACCAATATAAGTATGTACTTTACGCATTCTTTGGTGAAAAGCTGCATACAATACTTTAGGATTGCGCGAGTCCATCACTAAATCATTACACCCCGTGTAGGCACTCACCGATTTTACACAAGTCCACGTATTGCCGCAATCCGTTGATTTATACACACCACGCTCGCCGCCTTCGCTCCAAACGGGTCCGTAAGCCCCGACATAAATGGTATTAGGGTCAGTTGGGTCGACAATGATTTCCGAGATGTGTTCGGAGTTTTTCAAACCCATATTTTTCCAAGTTTTGCCGGCATCTTCGCTTTTATACACCCCATCACCGTAGGCAACGGAGCGTTGGTTGTTATTTTCGCCTGAGCCTACCCACACTGTACTTGAGTTATTGGGGTCTAAACTCACACAACCAATTGAGTATGAGCCTTGTCGGTCAAAAATGGGGGTATAAGTTACGCCCCGATTGGTGGTTTTCCACACGCCGCCCGAAGCAGTAGCTACATAATATTCGCTATGGTTTTGGGGATTGACCGCAAAGTCAGACACCCGCCCCGAAGTAACCGCCGGACCGATAGACCGAAAGCGCAATCCGGCAAAGGATTCGGATTTGAAGGGTTCATCGACTTTTTTGGGAGCTTGATTTTGCGCCCAGTTCAAGAAAGGAAGCAAAAATAGGCTCAAACTTAAGCCGTAGTAAAGTAAAGATTTTTGTTTCATTGGTAATTTGATTTGAGAATTTAGGGATTACAAATGTACGTTTTATCTCAAATCTGCCAATGATTTTAAGAATAATTACCTAGCATAAAACCGTTTTTTATTGATATTAAATTGGGCGCATTTCAAATTTACGCATTTATTTTGCCTCACCTTGCCCTCTCCGAAGGAGAGGGTGGATAGGTAGTAAATTTGAAATGCTCCCATTAAACTAACGTGAATATTTTATGTGTAACAAAATTAATTTTCCAATTATCAAACATTGCTAACTATCTGATTATCAATAATTTATATTTTTTTAATGGTTCTTCAGCACTTTTTAGGAATTGTTTAGTTTAAAAATTGCCTAAAGCCACTTACCCGCGCAGGCTGCCAGCCTGCGTTACATTTTTCCTGAAAAGTAGTGAAGATTCTTTTTAACTCAAATTATATAACTTTCTGATTATCAGTTAGTTATAAATTCCAATAGCTTCTTTACCCATTTTGAGGAAATTCTTGCTTTATGCTAAGCCTAAACTCATTTACGCGGGCAGGCTAGACAGCTTGCGTTGCAATTTTCCTGAAAAGCGGTAAAGAACCTTCCAATAGACTAATTTTTAAAAACCGTTACACATATTGTATTTTAAAAATGATTTATAATTTACTGAAAAAGTATATTGGTAAGCCATAACTAATTGATTATCAATTATTTATAAAAACAGTCATAGGTTAAAATAACTTTGAAAGTCCCTTATTCGCACAAAATTTATTCAATTCGTACCGGCATACTTGCTCCCCAATGTTGATTGGCTTGGTCTTGTAGTTTTACCCATAGTATATAATTGCCTTTGGCGAGGTTTGGGGTTTGGTAATTGACCTGCATTTGTTGGGCATTGCCACTGAGCTTGCCCTTTTGTTCGTAGGCTATTTCGCCGGTCTTTTCGCTCACCCAGCGAATCGTAAAATCGGCATTGGGGTTTAAGTTCTTGACATTGTAGAGATTGAGCTGGTATTTTTGATTGGCAGTTTGTTGAGCCGGTTTAAATTTTTCAGCTTTGCCAACTAGCTGAATATCAAGGGATTGCACTTCGGTCTCGATGGATTTGCTCACGATTCCCAAGCCCAAAGTAGCTACGGTGCTTTTGATACTACTCGACATTTGTGTTTTGGCAGTTAGCTTGACCGGCATATCAATCAAGAGTTCGGCATTGCCTCGTTTGTCAAAAAAACGCATTTTGACACGGTAGTTTTTGCCTACTTCCGAAGGCTTGGAAAATCCCAAATCCATACTCAATGATTTTAAATATTGAGTCTCGACCCCTTCGGTTTGCTTTTCATAAAAATCGGCTACCGAACCCAGCAATTTGCCTTCGGCATCATACAAACTAAAACCTCCGCCAAAAAAGGCTTTTTGTTGATGATTTTCACAAAACCCGCGCGGCTCTTTAATCTTGACCACAAAGGGCTGGTCTAAGCCAAATTCGGCGGCAGTTATGTACCCTACGCCATCTTCGGGCTTTACTTCTAACTCTTTGATAGACAAGCCTTTGGAAATAATAATTGCCCCCGTAAAAGGCTCAACTTCTACGCGGCTAATGGCGGCTTCTCCACTGGGGCACGGGGTTTCGGGTAGGCTTTTAGCCCAAGCGCACTCGAGTTCTTCGGCATAGCTTTGCGCATTTTTGTCGCCCATTGTATAAGCTATTTGGTAATCTTGGCAAGCCAAGTCAATTTTTTGAAGTTTTTTGTATGTATCTCCCCGATAAAGCCACAATACCGGCTGAGTGCGGGTAGTTTCTAAGCCGATGGCTTGGGTATAATCTGGTTCAGCCAGGGTAAATTGGTCGGAATTGTAATAGGCATCGCCTCTTTTTTTGTAAAAAAGCCAGTTTTTGGGTTCAATTTGCAGGGCTTGGGTATAATCTTGAATGGCTTGGCTGTACTCGCGTTGGTTGAAATAGGCATCGCCACGATACCAATAACCCTTTGCTTGTTTAGGGTCTTTTTGAATAGCTTGGGAAAAAATTTTGGCAGCTTCGGAATAATTGCGCTCATTATAAAATTCATCGCCGTTTTTGATTAATTCTTCAAAGGTTTGTGCCGAAAGATATTGTACCCCCCAAAACCAAATAAACCAAACAAGTTTTTTCATTGATAAAAAAATTAAAATAAGTGTATTAGGCTGATAATGAATTGATTATAAAAAATATACCATAAGCCGATGTTAAACAAGTATTGATGAGTATATTAAACGTGAATATAATAAGTTTTATTTTAAGCCTCAGCCCCCAAGCGCAAAAATCCCGAGTTTTTCGATTTAAATCAACTCAATGCTTCAATACTTCGGATATTTTTTATAAGTACTTGATTATCAGTTAGTTATGTTATTTCAAATATTTGGTTCTTCACCACTTTTCAGGAATTGCCTTCGGCAATTCCATTGAATTCTGAAAAGCTCTCGCTTTTCAGTGATTCTAAACATTACCAAGCAAAATGAATATTTTGCGAAGGTAGCGAGCGAAGCTCTGAAGA
>JALONJ010000557.1 GCA_025455045.1 Microscillaceae bacterium
AAGGGCTAAGATACTTTTTTTAAAGCAATAATAAAATCATAACTTCTAGAAAGGCTTTTAATTTCCAAAAATTTACATCATATTAAAATCACACCCGATTGAAACCGTTAAAACTATCAAAGTGGAATATGGCTACTACAAAAATATTGTTCAACATAAACTAAATGCTTGGATTTTGGTGGGCGAAAAAATAATTCGTTTCAAAGACTCGCTCGAAACGATTGATTGGAAAATTGATTACCAAGCCATCCGTAAAATTGGCAAATACAAGTGTATTCAAGCCAAAGGAGTATTTAGAGGCAGAAATTTTACGGCGTGGTTTTGCCCCGAAATCCCTTTTTCGCACGGACCTTGGAAACTTTGGGGGCTACCCGGCTTAATTTTAGAGGCTTCGGACGAGGCGCAACAAATTCAATTTTTATTTCAGGAATTAGATTTGTCAGTCGATACCGAGATTAAAGAACCTAGTCCCAAAAATCGCCTAGATTGGCAAACTTTTAATCAATACATACTCGAAAATAATAAAGTTCAAATTGAGCAATTGAGTGGCATACGCCCTGTAGAAGATAGCTTTTGGCAGAAACCAATTTTTAAAATCGAGAAAACCAAGCAATAAAATTAAGCATCAGAACTTGTAATAGTTTATCATATAATATAAGCAATGAAGTATTTTTAAATCAATTTAAAGTATTGATTATCAAGTGTTTACGAAGGCAAACTCTTTCAGCTTAGAATACATTGTTATTAATAAACCAAAGCCGACAAAAGCTATTTTCACTAAAATATGTCTGCTCATCTTATCAAGTATTTTTTCGTTTTGTTATTCCTAATTTGTGCCAATAAGGGGTTAATTGCTCAAAACTCGCAAACAATTAGCGGAGTATTAAAAGACGAGTCAAGCCAACCCGTAGTTGGAGCAATTATTCAAATTATCAATGCCGAAAAACGCATTCTTACTTATGCAATTAGCGACTCGCAGGGGCGTTATACCATTATTCAGCCCACAATTGACTCCACGCTTACCCTAATAGTACAAGCCTTTGGCTTTGAAACGGCTACCATATTACTTGAGAAGAATAGTTTGCCCAAAAAGACTTATGATATTACCCTAAAACCCAAAGAATACACCTTA
This sequence comes from Microscillaceae bacterium, assembly GCA_025455045.1. GTDB lineage: Bacteria > Bacteroidota > Bacteroidia > Cytophagales > Microscillaceae > JALONJ01. Next base: position 1,133 of record JALONJ010000557.1, read on the forward strand.
TCAACCTTGACAATAAAAGGTTCTCCGTATGAAATAAAAGAAAAAGGCGACACGACCCGCTTCAAAGCCGCCCAATTTTCCGACAGTACTGAGCGCAATCTTGAGCAATTACTTCAAAAAATACCGGGCATAAAAATAGATGACAAAGGCAAAATTTTTTTTAAAAATCGAGAAGTAGAGCAAGTGTTTTTGGATGGTGATGACCTATTTGGGCAAAATTATAGCCTGCTTACCCGCAACTTGCAAGCCCAAATTATTGATAATATCGATTTTATTGATAATTTTAACAATATTCCCCAACTGAATGGCATTCATCAATCGGGCAAGCTCGTGCTTAATTTGGAAATTAAAGAAGATTTACAAAACAAACTATTGGGCAGTTTGCATTTGGCTTATGGCAACGACCAGCGGCGAGATATAGCTCTGCACTTAATGTCCATTTTGAACAAAAAACATAAGTTTTATGGTTTTGTCAATCATACCAATCTAGGCACCGAACCTTTTGAGCGTGCGCCAAGTACCGAGTCATCTGAGAATAACTCCATCCGCATTAACCAATTAGATGACTCGCAAGTGTTTTTGGCTTTTGCCCCCAGCCAAATGAGTAATTTTCAATTGAATACCCCTAATTTTTTAGACAAAGAGTTGATTCGTTTCAACTCGCCAACGCTGGCTTCTTTTTCTTATATTGGTAAACCAAAGCCAAGTGCCAAATTGGTGCTGACTGGTATTTTTTTGAATGACCGCTTGAAGCAATTTTTTGATAATCAGGCTAATTATTATTTACAAGCCAATAGTTCATTAGTAACCCGAGAAGCCCAAACCATTCAAAATACAGATGCCTTAGCCGGAATGAGAGCTAACTTCTCCAAAACAGTTGGCACCAAATCATCGTGGCAATATTATGGATTCATTCAAAAAAATAACCGTAGCAATGCCCGAATGAGTAATTTTTTTGCCCAATCAAACTTTGATTTACCTGAACAAGATACAATTACGGAGCAACAAAATTTGAGATTTACAGATATCGCCAATCAACTCAATTTTACGACTCGTATCAACCCCCAAACTGCCTTGTTGCTTCGTTTTAAGCAAAAAATGAGAACCAGCCGCGAGTCTGCCCACCTTAGCAGTTTAATAGCAAGATATGACAACTTTGTAGCCGCCAACGACTCTATCAATCAAATGATGCCCCAAATGTGGCTGAGGGCGCAAGATTGGGGAGCAAGTGGTACCATTATCCATAAAAATACTCAAGGAACAGAAACGAGTTATACGCTGGGGGTAAAATATAAGCTTGAAAAAGCTAGAGATTCTACGTTTTTTAATAGTAATAATAATAGCCCAGAAAATCCGACTGAGTTTCAGGCTCGCAATCAATTCTCGAATTTGAGTATTTATGGGCAATATACAATGCAAAAAAAAATCGGCAATTTCTTTTGGCGAAACGGTCTAAAAGCCAGCTTAGACCGAGTTTCAAGCCAAACTACTAATACCAGCCAAAATCCTAACTTTTGGCTCATTGCCCCTTCCACTCAACTAGAATATCGCCAAAAGAATAATCAATTTTCTCTACAATATGATTATCAAATCAACAATCCATTGGGGCTTAGTTTGTTGAGAGCTAATTTTACCCCCATTGATTACCGTAATTTCAGCAAAGGTGTGCAGCAACTTAGCCCGATTAATCGCCATCAAGTCAGTTTGACATATCATAATGTAAGCCCGTTTCTTACTTCACTTATTTCCTTTTATACTTATTATGCTCATAACCGTCAAACATACAGCCAACGGTATAGTTTTAGCCCTTTATTAGCCATTAGTGAAACTGTTTTGCTTGGTAAGTCGCAAGAGTTTTATGGCTCTTTCAACCTTGAACAATATTTATACGGATTGAAGTCAAAATTAAAAATTGATAGTGAAATAATCTACCAACAAACCCCCAGCGAAGTTCAAGGCATTGGTTCTCGAGAAAATCAAATTTGGAACTACAATATAGGCATCAAGTTGGCAACTGCCCTCGATATACCAGTTAATTTCTTGCTAGGGGCATCTTCAATGATCGATAGAGTAATTATTATTGATACCGATGAGAAGCAATTATTTTCAAATATTTTTTATAAATTTCAATTCAATATTTTTTTAAGACCTATATGGCAAAAACGCCTCAGCCTAAAAGTTGAAAATAGCTTAATCATCAATGGGCAAAAACTTCATCTTTTTAGTAATATTTTGATAAGATATGATTTGCCCTTGAGTTCGCAAAAAAAACTACCTATTCAACTTTCGGCGCGAAATATGACTAATCATCAAAATTTTTCGCAAATCGATATCACCAATTTATCCCGTAACAATGCTAATTATCGCCTTATACCTTTTTATTTAATGTTGGGTACAAGTTTTAACTTTTAGTAAGTTTTATGTTTCCTAGTTTCTAAGGGCTAACCTTTTACTCCAATGAGTTAGGCTGTAAGTATCTGATAATCAAGTATTTACAAATTACTCTTAGTGATCCCCAGCAATTCCAACTGTAAAATAATTGAACAAAAGTTTGATATTTTAACTTTTATATTTATAAAAATAGCAAAATACATAAATAATTGATAATCAATGCTTTAAATGTATT
>JALONJ010000114.1 GCA_025455045.1 Microscillaceae bacterium
AAATTTATTTCACTAATTAATTGATTATCAGTATTTTATATTTTTTTACAAAAATTATATTAAATATTTATTATATTAAAATAATACAATTTTATTTTTAAAATAATTGATGATTTGTCAAAAAAAGCGTATTTTTACATCATAATTAGCTCATTATCAAGTATTTACTAAAATATTCACGTTAAAATATTAAAAAAATACAATTTTAATTTTCCAAAACCGCCATACTTTTAAGCAAAAAGCTATCAGATTTTTTATATAAATATATTGACCGTGCCTCACCTCTGGCAAAACACGGTCAATTCATTACAAAAACAAAGATATTTAAGAACTAACGGGTAATTGTAACCCAGTTATTGAAAGTTTGGACGGCATTCGCCGGATTCAAAGCATAAAAATTAACCTTGGCTTCGCAATAATATACGCCATTGGGTAAAGGTTTGCCATCGGCTCCAGTGCCATCCCAGTTGATAAGCGGGTCATTTTCTCGCTCAAAAACCTTGTTACCCAAGCGGTTATACACCGTAAATACAATACTACGAATGTATCTTGCCGGTGGGTTTTCCATCGGGCGAAACAAATCATTTTTACCGGGTGAGCTGCCGGGGGTAAACACATTGGGCAAGACAAAGTTGAAACAGTTTTCTTGACATACTTCGTTGCTGGGCTGGCTTTCATTGCCATTTCTATCTACGGCGGTTACATAATAACAACCGGCTTGCGATACCGCCCCATCAGGCGTAGTAGGCAAGAAATTGCGTGTATGGGTAAAAGTAGTATCTTTATACGGTTGCCCAAGCGGTGGATTGGGCAATAGGGCGTAGTTACCGTCTAAGGTAGATTTGAAATAGACCCGATAAGTGCTGATTTCTTTCTGGCAGTCGGTGCCTTGCTTATTGGGTTGCCAAGTCAATTTGTTTTTAATATTATTGACATCTAAGGTAGCACTACAGCGCGTAGTATCCAAAAACAAAACCGGCGGTGGCGGCGGAGTATTATCAATTGGTTGTGCCGCCGCAATTTGTGAGTCATTGCGCAATAAATTGAATTTTGTCGGAATCAAAGCATTGTTATAGCTCCCTCGAGTTTGCACATAGTAAAAATAATTGGTGTTGGGATCCAAACACTCCAATTTACCAATGTCCACATAGCGATTTTGCCCAACCAATACCGAGTCAATCAATTGCAGAGCATTTTTGGGTTGCCCTACTTTGGCGCGATAGATTCGGTGGTAGCGATTTTGATTTGACCAAGGCACTCGATAATCCCAAGTCAAAATCACACTATTGTCAGCTCCTGTGGCGGTCAAACGCACAGTAGTAGCTGAATCAGAGCGAGTTTGTTCGGCTTGATTAGCCGTACCAACCTCCGAAAACCAACGTACCCGATAAATCAAAGCATTGTCGCGGGTATTGAGATTATTATCGGTAAAAGTAAATTCTTGGGTATTGCCGGTAGGGTCATCTACGGTATAAATAGTGGTATAATTCGTGCCGTTTAATCCTTCGGCTCTTTGCAATTGATAGCGGAAAGGCGGCTTTACGGTAGCCGGTAGCTCCAGAGCTTTCAACCAATTGACCGTAACACTGCCGGTAGCCGGAGTAGGGGTTAGATTGGTTTCATTGACCGTTACATTGGTAATGAGCGGGATTACAATTGGCACAACTACACATTGCGGTTCGGAGGCTTGGCTTTCGCCTCGGCGAGGGGGCGGAAAATTGACCGTGATGATATAACTATAGCTCAAACCAATCGCCAGAGGTCCAACATCATTATAATTAGTTGCCGTGATGGGGCGAGTCGCAATGCGCGTATAGCCCATTTGCTCAGGGCTTTCCCCACAAACCAGTTTAGGAATACAGCCCTCGCGCCGCCAAACCAAGATTTGCATTCGGTCAAGCTCGGGTTGGCTAAAGTTATTACAAATACTGGTATAACTATTCCAAGTCAGATTAACCGAGCGATTAGTCCCTAAAGTAGCTTGCAAATTGGTGGGGCGTGGCCCTTTGACGGTTATCAACATCGATTGAATATCCACCAAACTTCGCCCACTCAAAGGAGTTTCGCGGGGATTGTCTTGGGCTTTAAAAACCACAATATAAGGTTGCTCGCGCACCTGAGCGCAGGAAGGATTCCAAGTAAGTGTGCCGGTAGCCGTTCCACGCTGCCCAGAAGCACTGGTAAACACCGCAATAGGGTTGCCTATGCCGGTAGCGGGATTGGGGTCAAAAATACCTTGCAGATTACTAGCATCGGCAAAAGGTGAGCTAAGTACTACTTCATCTAGGGGATTGCGTTCCGTGTTTTGGTCAAATGCTGAAATGGTGGCGTTTACATTTTGCTCACCCACAATGGCACATACATCGGGTACGGTGAGGATAGGGCGTTTATTTTCGCAATTGCGCAATACCCTGATTTGCATATCCCGAGTGATGTAGCCTATCCGAATACCATTGCGCCATTCTTCAACCACAAAGGCAATGTTATAAATTCGGTCTTCATCTTGTTTTGCTGGGGAATCCCACACAATATCGCCCGTACGAGGATCCATCTTGAGGGTTGGTGGGAGGTTGGGGTCACCTTCGGTTCCCCCCGGAAATACGCGAGTAGGGTCAGTGTAATCCACTGTTCTATCAACAGATTGGCGAGGTGGTACAATTCGAAACACTAGGCTATCGCCATCTAAATCAAAAGCTCCGGCATTGTGGAAAAATTTTTGTCCGGGGCAAGCTACATCTAAAGGAGCTACACGTAAGCTAGGAGTACGATTGATACCAATTGCCGGATTGACCAAGACAAAAGTTTGCAAGGAAAAAGGGGTATTGACCGAGTTGCCTACGTTGGCAATCCTATCAATCCGATTGGCTTCCAAAAAAGACACTAAAAAAGAACCATTGGCAACGTAGGTATGGCATACTTCATATATATTATACTTAATACCGGGTGCAATGATTACCCCATTGCCATTGATGCGTTGGGCAGTAGCTCGAGTATTGTCGCCAAAATTAACCTCAAGCGTAGGGCTATCGGCGGGCGAAGTGGGGTCGGTGTAAATAACCACCCGAAAACAATAACGGCGATTGGCGGCTGGATCTTGCAATACGGCGGTAATCTCTCCGGCAATGATGTGAGTTGCCCAAAGCTTGGGCGTGGCAAGTAAAGCAAAAACTAATAAAATGATGCCTCGCCAATTGTATAAATACAAATTTGGTAAGGAATGAAGCCTTGATATACAAGCTATCAGGGCAGTAATGGTCTTTTTTAGCATAAGCCTCGGTATTTAAAATTAAAATTTATCCAGTCTTTGGTTGTTCACGCAGTGATATACCAAAGCAATACGTCAATTCGGAGGGAAGCGTGGCTTGGAGAAAGTAAAGTTTTAAATTTTTGCTCGTTCAAACCTTGTTCGCTCACTAAGGTATTGGTAAAGATAGACTATAGGCACTAAATTTTGCTAAAAACCCAACGATAATTTTTGTGAAAATGTTTGAAAAAGCTTAGTTATCTATTTTAAATGAAGCCTTTGCGTATTACAAAAATACAATAAAACAGGGCTAATTCAAAATAAATATCAGGCAATGAATGGATTATTTCAAAACTATCAAATGAATGGATATTTTTTCATAAGTAATTGACTCTGTGTGTCTCTGGTTGATAATCTACCAGAGGCACACACAGTCAATCAGCTAGGTTATTTTAAACGTTTCGTGCAAATTCTGATTATCCACCAGAAGCAAGATGCAGTCAGGTATTCAGTAAATAACTCGGAACAGCACCTCCCTTCTAGCGGAGGAGCAGAGTTTGCATAGAAACTATCCGAGCTATTGATTGATAGATATATGAGTTTTTATGTTTATTGGCCACCGCCAGCAACACTTAACAAAATCCCTAAGCCTAGCAAAATCCCAATTCCTGTGCCGTAATTTTGCCATACTTTCCGGCTTTTGATTTTCTTGGCAGCCGCAGTATAGCCCGCTATATATTGTTCACTTTGGGAATAATTGCTAGGTGGAATGCCTAAATTTTTTAACTTTGGCGGAGTGGTCGAGCAAGCAACGGCAGGTATAAGTCCCACGATTCCACCACTTAGTACCGTGAGTACAATAGTAGCAGTACCAGCCCCTTGATAGCCGGAATAATAATTGCCCGCATCGGCAAAACCTTTTTGATACAATTCGTTATTGCCAAAGCGGTTTGCCGGTTTGATGTTAGGGTCGCCAACTTCAATGCCTGTGGTAGTTGTCGTACTAGGGGGAGTGATGGTTACAGTGGACTTGGGGTCATTGTTCAATACATACCCATCTTGGTACTTAATCTTTTGGATTCCGTTGCGCGTGATAGTATGAATTTTTTCATCACCGGTGTTCCAAGTTTTAAACTCCACCTCGGTTTGGGTTACTTTTATGACTTTAGCCATAATCTCGTTGCCGTTGGTCTCGACAATAATGTCTTGGGCAAATAGAGCTACGTTTAGCCCAAGACTAAAAATGCTGCATAGAATAATTTTTTTCATAAATGTAAAGTTTATTTTGAAGGGGTTTAGGTTTACTATACTAGGCAAATGTAAAAATAATTTCCCTTTTTTTGAAACAATTTTGTAAATTATTTGTTTCTTTAAGACGAAAAATAAAAATAGCTATAACTACCTGATAATCAAGTAGTTATGACTATTACATCAGTTAATTACCTGATTTTCAATTACTTATCATATAACAATACTTCGGACAGTTTTTGTAAGTAATTGACCGTGTCTGCCTCTGGCTGATAATCAACTAGTTATGCCATTTCAAGTATTTTATATAACTAACTGATTACCAGATACTTAGTAAATAACTCGGAACTAGAAACTAGAAACTGTCCGAACCATTGATCTAACTAAAAACTTCACCAGCAATGGCTTATTCCAACAGGAGCTTATTCAAATAGACTGTTTTATCCTCAAGGCTAAACCACGAGAAATACTCTTGCCCTTCTTCTTTGACAAAGGCAATGTTGCCAATAAATTCTTCATTGCGGTCTTGGTTATTGACAATCAGTTTGTTTTTGGCAGTGCCGTTCTCGATATAATAAAAAGCCCAATTTTTGCCGTCTTTGCCTAGCAGAAGGGTAGGCAAGCCGTGTGAAGCGTCTATTTCGTAAGGACCATAACTGCGATTGTCCGAAAAATTGATTTTATAATTATTGCCGCCTACATTACTAAGCATTGCCCAAGTTTCGCCATTTGGGGCAAATTTGATGTAGGCAATTTTGCCATATACCCCTCTGGCATATTTATCATTGATATACAAAGAGTCTTTGTCAGCTCCGGCTTTTTTGATGACGGCAACGGTTTTGCGGCTTTCGCTTACAAAGTATTTTTCAACATTTCTCGAGAAAATACCATCACCCGTAAAGTGCAATTCGCGGTTTTCGGAGACAATGTAATTGAATTTATTATATTCTTCGCCCATATCTACCTCAATGACCGGTTTTTTGTAGGGTCCATATAGATTGTCGTTTGCCAAATAAAATACTTTTTGATCTTTGACTACATTCAAACCGTAGTTGGCACCTTTGGTAATCAAATTGCGAAAGTTGAAGTCGGCTTTATCCGCCAAGGTCTGTTCAAAAGTTCCGGCTTCACCGTTGTTAGTAACAACTACAAACTGATTGATAGTTTGCCCATTGACAGTCTTGCTAGGCAAGTCCTTTTTATCGGCAAGCATCACCCAACGTTTGCCACCCCGCCCTTCCAAAAACTCAAAATCTAAAATCGATTTGTAAGGTCCGACTTTTTTGCCATCATTAAATTCCAAATAAAATTCTTCAGGATTTTCATTATAGGCTACTGCCCACCGCGAGCCATCGCCACTGATGTAGTAATTAAACAAAGATGTATAAGGACCGTATTCTTTGCCATTGATAATCACTTTGGTCGTACCTTCTACTTGGTCAATCAAAACATAAGCCCAAGTGCGGCTCGATACTTTGAGACCCACCGGATACAAGGGGTCTTTGTGTACGCCGATTTCGCGCCCGTTGAAAAGTACAAAACTGGTTTCTTCGCGCGAGTCAATAAACCCCCAACTATTGAGATTAAAAACCGGTTTTTCTACCAAACGGCGGTCAAAAGGTCCGTATATTTTGCCTTTGATATGATAATTGCGGGTAAACTTTTTGACATCTGCCGTTACCACTATATAACCCAATTCATCTTGATACAAGCCCAAAGAGTTTTCTTCATAAGCGATTACCTCATTGGTGGTAAGCGTGTATATTTTTTCTTTTTTTAGAATTTCCTGCCCCAAAAGCCTTCCAACTAACAAATTCAATATGATTAATGTCCAAATTACCAGTTGTTTATTCATACTAAAATATAATTATGAATCTCGATTTATTATTCAAGACTTTATTACTCAAAATCAATGCAAAATTAAGTTTCGAAACGTTTAAACTTGATATTTAGTATGAAAAAATCACTAACCATCTGATTATCAGCTAATTATCAAAATACTTATTTTGAAAAATCGAGCAAAATAAAAGACTTAAAAAAAACATTGCCACATATAGGCTAAAGCCCGCCTAATAGGGAATAATTACAAAATAAGGTAAAAAGACATATCTAAGGAATTAGGAATTAATAATTACGAATTAGAAATTAGGAATTAATAATTACGAATTAGGAATCATATAACAACCTGATTATCCTCCAAAGGCGGACGCGGTCAAGCGATTATATGATTTCTAATTTTCTTAAAGACAATGCTCGGTTGTCATTTTGTAACTACTTGATTATCAATGTTTTACAAAATTTTAAAACTTTTCAAGATAATTGCAACGCAGGCTGTCTAGCCTGCTCGTGTAAAAGAGTTTAAGCCAAGAATAAAGCTAGAACTTCCTCAAAATGGATAAAGAATCATTTTAAATCTTTCTATAATTGTTTGATTTTCAAGTGGTTAGCTCTTAACTCGGAACTAAAAACCAGAAACTTAGCGAACTATTGTAAAAAGGTGTGGGGAAAAATAAAAAAAGGCTTGGACAAAAGCCAAGCCTCTTTTTGTTAAGAATGTTGCAGGGGGTTAGTCCCATTTGAAATTGTCATTGTCTGAATCATCAAAAGAATTTTCGCCGTCATATTGCGAAAAATCAAAATCCGGCATCAAGTCTTTTTTTACGTGTTCTACGGTCTCTTTCAATGCCTCGATAAATTTATCAAAGTCTTCTTTGTACAAAAAGATTTTATGCTTTTCGTAGCTATACCCATCTTCACGATAACGTTTTTTGCTTTCGGTAATCGTCAGGTAATAATCATTACCACGGGTTGATTTGACATCAAAAAAGTACGTTCTTTTACCGGCTTTTACTCGTTTGGAGTAAAGTTCAACTTTCTCTTTGTTATCTTCCACAGTTCTTTAGTATTTTAAAATTAACGGCGGTAAAATTATAACAAGTTTCTAAGAGTTACAAAAGACTTTTGTATATTTACTGAAATAATTTAATACATTTGACCTCAAAACCGTTTTTATACATTCTAAGAAATAATCGTTATGCAGCAGAAAATCTGGACTTTAGCATTTTTGGTTTTCATTTCGGCAACCGATGTTTTTTCCCAAAACCCTGTCAAAATTGGGGTTGGCTATAAGCAAAAAGGCATTATTTCGTATTATACCGAAAGATTTAGCAATCGTGAAACTGCCAGTGGCGAAAAATTTGACAACAACGACCTCGTTGGCTCACACCCCAAACTCCCTTTCAACAGCAAAGTAAAAATCACTAATTTGGGCAACAGTAAAACGGTCGTTATCCGAGTCAATGACCGAGGACCTTATGCCTACGGGCGCATTATGGATATTTCGCTTGCCGCCGCCAAAAAAATTGATTTGATTGCCACCGGTACTGCCAAAGTTGAGTTGGAAGTGCTGAGTATGGGTGAAAGTGCCACAACGCCGGTTTTGGCTACCGAAAAAGAAGAAATCAAAAGCAATGACAAACATAACCCTGCCAAAAACTTGGCAACCTCCAACAACAATGCCGATTATGCAGTCGGCAATACCTATACGCCCAAAGGCGAGATGGTCGACCCCATAGGTTTTGGCTTGCAAGTTGGGGCTTTCAACGACATCAAAACTGCCCGCACCCATTGTGCGCATTTGGTCGCCGCCGGATTTGGTAGCGAAAAAATGTTTATTCAGGTAGGCTTAGATGCCCAAAAAATGAAAAAATTTAAGGTCTTGGTGGGCGAATTTGAGGACAAAATCCAATGCGAATCCCTCAAAAATCGCTTGTTGATGCAAAAATTTAACTCTTTTCCGCAAAAACACGAAAGATAATTGAGTGCGCTTGACAAGGATTGGAAAATTGATTGCCTCGAATACAAAAAAATCCAAGCGATGAACGCTTGGATTTTTTATCTTATCGATAATCAATGAATTACAAATCAAGCAATAATCTTTCGGGGTTTTCAAGGTATTTTTTGACCGTCACCAAAAAAGTAACTGCTTCGCGTCCGTCGATGATGCGGTGGTCATACGAAAGTGCCAAGTACATCATCGGCAGTATTTTTACTTCCCCATTGACCGCCATAGGTCGTTCTACGATGTTGTGCATACCCAAAATGGCTGATTGTGGCGCATTGATAATAGGAGTGGACATCATAGAGCCAAAAATACCGCCATTGGTAATGGTAAATGTGCCGCCAGTCATATCTTCAATCGTCAGGGTATTGTTTTTGGCTTTGGTTGCCAAATCTACAATGCCTTTTTCGATACCGGCGAAGTTCATATTTTCTACATTGCGCAAAACTGGCACCACCAAGCCCTTGGGAGCTGATACAGCCACCGAAATATCGACAAAATCATTGTAAACAATGTCAGTTCCGTCAATCATTGCATTTACTTCGGGTATTTGCAACAAAGCATTGGCGCAAGCCTTGGCAAAAAACGACATAAAACCTAGCCCTACCCCGTGTTTTTCCTTAAACTCATCTTTGTATTTGGCGCGCAAGTCCATTATCGGCTTCATATTTACCTCATTGAAGGTAGTGAGCATTGCTGTTTCGTTTTTGACTGCTACCAAGCGGCGCGAAATGGTTTTGCGCAATTGGGTCATTCGAACTCGTCTTTGCCCTCTTTCGCCAATCGGCTGATTATCAACTGATTGCGTTGCTTTGCTTGCGGTCTGCGAGCTATTGTCGGTGGTCTTTACAGTTTTTTCGGCTTTGAGAGCATCTTCTTTGGTAATGCGCCCGTCTTTGCCACTACCTTGCACTTCTTTGGCTTCGATGCCTTTTTCGGCTAGTATTTTGGTCGCCGCCGGTGAGGGTGTACCGGTAGCATAGGTCTCTTTGTTTTCGGATTGAGTAGTAACTTGGGTGGTTTGGCTGGCGGTTGGTTGCGATTGTGGAGTTGTGGAAGCCGATTTTTGCCCTACGGCTATTTTGCAAATCAAGTCACCGATTTTGAGAGTGCTTCCTGCCGGAGCTACGATATGAATGATGCCGGAGGCAGTAGAGGGCATTTCTTGGGTAGCTTTGTCGGTCTCAATTTCGCAGAGGGGTTGGTCTAATTCTACATAATCACCTTCATTGACCAGCCAACTGCCAACGACTACTTCGGTAATGGACTCAGCAATAGGCGTAACGACCATCTCAACTACTTCGCCCGAAGGAGTGGCGGCAGGAACGGGACTTGGGCTAAGTACCTCATTTTGAGTGATTTGAGTAGGCTGCGCCGAAGTTTGCCCGTTAGATTCTATTTTGCCGATGACCGCGCCTACGGCTACGGTTTCGCCGGCTGGAGTCATTATTTTGAGAATACCGGCTTCTTCCGAAAATAACTCTTGAGTAGCTTTATCGGTTTCTACTTCGCAGAGGGCTTCATCACGATTGACAAATTCACCGTCTTTTTTGAGCCATTGGGCAATCGTTACTTCGGTAATGGATTCGGCAACATTGGGGATTTTTATTTCTAAACTCATACGTTTAAATAAGCGAATTTCTGATGATATTGGTATTTATGTTAAGAATTGAAAAAATAAATTGATTTTTGAGCTATTCATTTCAATTTCTTAGACTTAATTTATAGAGGCAAATTGCCCGCAAAAAATAACAGCGCAATTTACAATATGTTTTTTTTATTTTGTCAAAATTAAAAAGCATTTTAGCATTTCTACTCCCCAATTATTGCAAAAGTATTTTCCAAAAGGGTTTATTGACTGATTTTCAAAGCGTCCCAGACATTTTTTTAATAGGCTGATGGGGTAGGTAGGGCTAGAGTGGGTAGATTACTGGGCGGGGTTTCTTACAATATGAAGTGAAAATTTACAATTAATGCCAATCAAGAGTTGAAATTTGTACTTTTCCCATAAATTACCTTGAAAAATGTAACAAAACTAAGACAAGTGTACTATTCAAAAGTGCTAAAAATACAAAAGAAGAAGCATTTTGGTCTTAAAAAGTAAATTCAGTTAATTTTAGATAAAAGAATACTCTACCCTACCAAAATTATAAGTCGTTGATAATCAGGGATTTAAAATTTGCATTTTAACCCCTTTAGGACAATGCCGTTAAGCTAAGGATTTAAAAACCATAACCAATTGATTATCAAGCAATTAAATAAAATTAAGTCATTCTTTCTCAGCCTTAAACGGATTGGCAAACTTGGGATTATTGATAAAACTAGAATCGGTCAGCATATTCAAAAAATAAATAATATCCGCTTTTTCGGCTTCGGTCAATAAAAGGCTCTGCCCATCTACTTCGTTGGTAGCCTCTACAATGAGTGGGTCTAAATATTTGGAGCTTTGAACGTGGTCGTTGTAATGGTCTAATACCTCGCGCAAGGTTTTGAATCGCCCATCGTGCATATAGGGCGCAGTGAGGGCAATATTGCGCAAAGAAGGAGCTTTCATTTTGCCTCGGTCAAAGGTTTTGCCGGTAATAGCTCCCAAGCCCCAATCCAGGGGCTCTTGCTCCAAACCATTGTTATGAAAAGTATTTAATTGGGTCAAATACCCGCCGTGGCAGTCGCCACAATTGCCGCCACGAATACCGGCTTCGGGAATTGGGTGGGTCATAAATAATTGAATAGCGCGTTGCTCGCGCTCGCTGGGGGCTATTTTGCCACTTACAATCTGGTCGTAGCGGGCATTGCCCGAAATAAGCGTGCGTTCAAATTGCGCAATTGCTTTGGCGATGTTTTGCGGGCTGATTTTGCCGATGCCAAAGGCTTTTTTGAACATTGGCGGGTATTCGGGCAGTTTTTGCAATTTGCCAACCAATTGATTGATAGGCATATCCATTTCTTTGGGGTCTTGAATAGGCAACAAGACTTGCGCCTCGAGGCTACTGACGCGCCCATCCCAAAAAAACTGTTTAGTCCACAACAAATTGACCAATGCCATCGAACTCCGCGAATGAATCCTGCCCGCAATCCCCACGGCGCGAGCTTTGCCATCGGTAAAGCCAAGTTGAGGCTGATGACAAGTGGCACAGCTAATCGAGTCGTTGCGCGAGAGGCGCACATCATAAAACAAGTGTCTGCCTAGCTCTACTCCAGCTTCGCTCATAGGGTTGTCGGCGGGTATTTGGTATTGATTGCCAAAGTGCGCAGGGGTAATCAGTTGATAATCAGAGGCTTGACTTTCTTTTTGCCAGAAGTTGCCCGCCGTAATCACCAACAGCATACCCAAACTTGCCAACAAACCGCCTATTTTTAGCATAGTATTTTGATTTTTTTAAACATAACGCAAAACTCAACGAATTGCTTTTGATTTTTTAGAATTTAAGGTTCTAAATTTTGTATTTGAATTTTAAAAAACAATCACTTGCCAGCGAAATGCCCAAAACCAGCGAATCTGAAATTGCTTGATACCGGCTTTGTGCAACAAATCAACCAACTCCGACTTGCGAAAAGCCCGCAAAACTGACAAAGGGGCATCGTTTTGCACCAAATAAGAACCCCGAAAAAGCCAAGTAATCCATTTGATTGAATAATAGGCAAACCAATGCCGGTGTAAGTCGTTGATAATGAAGGCAATACGCGCTTGTTTTTTTAAATTTTGGAATAATTCAATCAATTCGTCATCGCCAAAATGATGACAAAACAAACTACAAATAACGATGTCGTAATGCTGTTCCCGAAAACTCTCGGCAAAAATATCCTGTTTTTGAAATTGAATTTCGGGGTATTTTTGGGCTTTTTTTTGGGCATAATCAATCATAAATTGGTTGGCATCTAAACCTATCAGCTCCACTTTGCGCCCACTGCGCCTTGCCCATTGGGCTACTTCGCGCAAGGTATCGCCCCCGCCTGAGCCTAAATCAATAATACTAATCGGCTGATTATCAGGTAGTTGTGAATTTATTTTTTGTAAGGCATTGATGACTACTTGGTTGCCTCCCAGCCAATAATTAATGATTTCGAGTTCGTCTAAGTTTTTTTTCAATGCCTCATTTGCCAGATTGAGGTCGTCCATTAATTCGGCTTCATTGGAGCGTTTTTCAAACATTGTTGGGTGGTTTTATAAATTAGGAAGTAATAATTAGAAACTATATAACTACTTGATTTTCAACAAGTTATATTTTTTGAATATATTTCTTAGGAATGAATAGTGAATAATGTAGAATGAATAGTGAATAATAGACTTGCTACCTCCTGATTATCAGCTACTTAGCATACTCAAATTTTCTCAAAAATCGCCTGTACCAAAGGTCTGACGATTTTTGAGAAAATTTGATAAATATACCATTTTATAACATAATGTATTTTTAAATAAATTTTGTAACTATTTGATAATCAATGGGTAGCAAGTCTAATGTAGAATAAATAGTGATTTAAATTACTTGAAAGTCAATAGGTTATCAAAAAATATTGTACGCATTATTTTTTCTTGTTCCTTATTTTGTAATCATTCCATTATGAATTTTTTAAATCATTTTTTCAATTTTGTCCACATAGTCTTTGGCTTCGCGCAAGCCCAAACCTTGAGTCTCAACCACCAATTTGACCGCCATTATTTTTTGGTTTTTGAATAATAAATCCAAGATTTGCTGCACAAATTTTTCGGAATACAAGCCCGAGGGGCTAGTGGTTTCCGCCGAAGCCGTCAATTCGCTTTTGTATTGCCCACTCTCTATTGCATCTACCAAATCTTTGGCTTCTTTTAAACCAAGATTCAGGCTTTCTTTGGCTAGTTTGACCGCTTCAATTTTATTGCCTTGGTGCAAGAGGTTGATGATTTGTTGATTGAGTTCTTGATTCATTGCTTGCAATTTATTTTTTTAAACAATACAAATTTATGATTAAATCTCAATTTCGTTATTTTTCACAAGAAATTCCAGTTTTTTGTTCCACAAAGTTTTCAATACCTCGTAGATATTTCCTAATTTATTGACTGTGTCTGCCTCCGGCGGATTATCAAGTGTTTATGAAATTTACAAAAATTTAGTTAATTACCTGATTTTCAATTACTTAGCTCTCAACTAGAAACTCCACAAACTATTGAGGTTTATAAAATCACAAAAAAACATTAACTTAACGTGAATATTTTTATAACTAATTGATAATCAACTAATTATAATGTAAAAAATACATTTTTTCGGTAAATTATAAATTATGTTTAAAATAAAATTG
>JALONJ010000558.1 GCA_025455045.1 Microscillaceae bacterium
TTATCAATACTTTGTGAATCTTTATTTAGATTAAAATTTGAATCTGAATTTTTTGTAACTAGCTGATTATCAATACTTTGTGAATCTTTATTTAAATTAAAATTTGAATCTGAATTTTTTGTAACTAGCTGATTATCAATACTTTGTGAATCTTTATTTAGATTAAAATTTGAATCTGAATTTTGACTAACTACTTGATTATCAGTATTTTGTGATGAATTAAAAACTGCAGTCCGGCTCAAAAAATATCCACCTACCATCAAACCCAACACCACCAGCCCCAAGCCAACATAACGAAACCAAGCCGCCCACGGAGATTTAGGCAAATGCGGTTCTAGCCCAGCCCATACTATCGGGCTAGGTTCCAACTCGGCATCATCGAATGCATCGCGCCATTGCTCTTCAAAATTATCCTCGTTTGGCGTAGGCATATACAGGTTCATCTTTAGATTTTAACATTTCTTGCAACAAAATCTTTGCCCGCGAATACTGCGATTTGGAAGTTCCTTCGGAGATTTCGAGCATTTCGGCAATTTCGTGGTGTTGATACCCCTCCATAGCATATAGGTTAAATACCATTTGACAACGCAAAGGTAATTGTTGAATCATTATAAGCAACTCTTGAAAATTAAAATTTGATAAAGTAACTTCACAATCGGGCAGTTGCTCGTCCATTTTATCAATATCTTCGGGCGGATGCTGGTACAGTTTGCTTCTATTGTGTTTGAGCGCAGTATTGATAACAATTTTTTTGATCCACGGCGCAAGTGGCGCATCTAGGCGAAAGCTCGCCAAATTGGCAAATACCTTGATAAAGGCTTCTTGCAAAACATCTTCAGCATCGAGCCGACCTTTGGTATAACGCAAACAAACCACAAACATTTTTTTGCTAAATAGTTCGTAGAGTACTTGCTGTTGTTTTTTATCACCTCGCAAACAGGCTTTTATCAAATCAGTTTCATTAAGCATTGTTGGTATCGATTGAAAATCGGTGTTATTAAGCCGGTTAGATTATTGTGTACTTCTCAGACATTGTATTTTGAAAGGGAAAATGATAGTGATAGACAAACGATTTATGGATAAAACTGCCTGAAGGTTCTTTTGTTTGCAAATTTATTGGGCAATTGAATAATAAAACAAGCATATTAGCTACCGAGGTACTTATGCCAATGCTTTGGGCAGTTTTTATGAGTATTTGATTGGAGTCTGCCGATGGCTGATAATCAATTAATTACAATATTTTTGTGTATTTATGCTAAATTGCCGAAGTTTGTAAATAATCGTATTTTATCAAAATATTATAACTCATTGATAATCAATGACTTATAATATTGCTTACTTTTGGCAGCAATTTGACTTTGAGTATCCTATTTTTTGAAATATTAAATTATAAAACACGCTAAATCAGGTCTTTATGAATGTAACAATTGGCGAGCGCACGTATTTTCCGCATATTCCTCAAATCAAATTTGAAGGCAAAGATTCCGACAATCCTTTGGCATTTCGTTATTATGACCAAAACTTGGTCATTCGGGGCAAAACCCTGCGCGAGCATCTCCGTTTTGCCGTAGCGTATTGGCACACTTTGGGAGGCGTGGGGGGCGACCCTTTTGGACCCGGCACCAAGACTTTTCCTTGGGCTACTCACCCCGACCCTATCCAACAAGCCCGCGATAAAATGGATGCCGCCTTTGAGTTTATCAGCAAAATGACCATTCCTTTTTATTGTTTTCACGACTATGATTTGGTTGCCGAAGCCGATACGCTGATTGAATCCGAAAAAAGGCTACAAATAATGGTAGATTATGCCCGTCAAAAACAAGCTGATTCGGGTATCAAACTGCTTTGGGGTACTGCCAATCTGTTTTCGCACCCGCGCTATATGAATGGTGCGGCAACTAATCCCGATTTTGGGGTGGTAACTTATGCCGCCACCCAAGTCAAAAATGCCTTAGATGCGACAATAGCACTTGGCGGCCAAAACTATGTGTTTTGGGGCGGGCGCGAGGGCTATATGAGCCTGCATAATACCCAACTCCAGCGCGAGCGCGAGCATTTGGCGCGTTTTTTACACTTAGCCAAAGACTATGCCCGCCAGCAAGGGTTCAAAGGCAGTTTTTTGATTGAACCCAAACCTATGGAACCCAGCAAGCACCAATACGACTACGATGTAGCTACAGTGATTGGTTTTTTGCGAGAATTTGATTTGATGAATGATTTTAAACTCAATATTGAAGTAAACCACGCTACTCTAGCCGGACACAGTTTTGACCACGAGTTGCAAATAGCCGCCGATGCGGGCGTATTGGGCAGTATTGATGCCAACCGGGGCGATTATCAAAATGGCTGGGACACCGACCAGTTTCCTATCAATTTGTACGAACTCACCGAGGCAATGCTGGTCATTTTGGAAGTCGGGGGCTTGCAAGGGGGAGGCATTAATTTTGATGCCAAAACCCGCCGCAATTCTACTGATTTGGACGACATATTTTATGCGCACATTGGTGGTATGGACAATTTTGCACGGGCTTTAATCACTGCCGACCAAATTTTGGAAAAGTCGGACTATCGCCAACTGCGCCGGCAACGCTATGCTTCATTTGATAGTGGACAAGGCAAAGCCTTTGAGTCGGGCGAACTGAGTTTGGAAGATTTAAGGCTATTGGCGCATCAAAGCGGCGAACCTTTGCAAATCAGTGGTAAGCAAGAAATGATTGAAAACCTTATCAATCGATTTATCTAAATTGATTTCTATATAACTTACTGATAATCAATTACTTACAAAAAATATCCGAAGTATTGATTAAAATAATACAATTTTATTTTTGAAGTAATTTATAATTTAGCGAAAAATTACATTTTTTCTATAACTGATTGATAATCAATTAGTTATAATAAAAATCGTTGATGTAATTTTTTTTAGAAGATTGGGTGGTGTTGATTCGGTCTTGGATAAGCCAACACCTTTTTGCTTCTCAATTTGTGATAGAAAATAAAATCTTGGCAATTCAAAAAAATTAATTAAAATGATTTTTGCTATTCGACAAAATGTGTGTAAGTTTGTTTTATGATGTCCCCTGAAAAACATAC
The DNA here is from genome assembly GCA_025455045.1 of Microscillaceae bacterium. Classification (GTDB taxonomy): domain Bacteria; phylum Bacteroidota; class Bacteroidia; order Cytophagales; family Microscillaceae; genus JALONJ01. The sequence goes on from JALONJ010000558.1 coordinate 3,091, forward strand.
TTTAAATCAGTATTTATCGGATTTATTACTGGTATTGCTTTGTGGGCTATTGGTTTTTTTTGCTGTATCTCACCAAGCCAAGCCGGTCAAAATCGGTCAAACTTTGCCCATTGAAGTTGCTCAATCCGATTTAACACTCCACAAAGCAAATGTTTTTGGGCAAAAAAAAACCATTTCTCAATCTCAACCTATTGACAATGAGCTACTTATAAATATTAAGTTTGAAAAATACTGCAATCCTTTCTTCTTCAATCTTAATTCTGTAAACAACCCAAAACAGCTTCGTTGCCCCCTCCTAGGATTGAATATTGTAAATTTGTATTTTGACAGAAATCAACTGATTAAAGACCAAATACCTTTAATGAGTAGTCTAGAGTTGGCACATTTACAACATTTTATGACTATCCAACAATCGCGCGGGTGGCAAGTATTTGCCTATCTCAATACCCTTGGTACTTAATTTCAATTGCATTTCTTGACTCAATTTGCAAATATATCGACGGACTCGGCAAGGGCGGAGGCTTGACAGCAATTCCCACTGTAGAAATTTTAAACTAATGTTTGATTTTTTAGAATTTTTATAAATTAAATTTCACATAAAGTATTGATAATAAGGTGTTTATGAGAAAAACTTGTTACTTGCCTTTCTTTTTTCTTGATAAA
>JALONJ010000115.1 GCA_025455045.1 Microscillaceae bacterium
ATTGTCAGACCTGCGGTACAGACAATTATTTATTTTCTAAAAATGATTTTAACTAATTGATAATAAACATTTTATAAAAGTTAAATAACTTTTATTTCTAAAATAAATCTTTTAACTTTATAAATAAAATTTGTATTTTTTTAATAATATTTCAAAATATTCACGTTATTTTAGCGTTTTATAGAGTTTCCAAAAAATCAATACTCCCCCAACAGCAATCGCAAGCTAACTATATGATAAATTCCGTATCTAAATCGCTTGAAAGATTGATAAAAATTGAATTTTTGCCTGACAATGATTATTATTGACTTATGAAAATTTTGCAAGTAAATCAAATTCAAGCTCTGGACGCTTATACCATTGAAAATGAGCCGATTAGCTCCATAGATTTGATGGAACGGGCTTCGCAAGCCTTTGTGCAGGCTTTTGTTGGGCTTTTTTCGCCGGATTGCCCCATTTATGTATTTTGTGGTTTGGGCAACAATGGCGGCGATGGTCTGGCAGTAAGTCGTTTGTTGTTGGATTTGGGCTATTCGGTCAAAACTTGGGTTGTGCGCTACACCAACCGCAGTAGTCCTGATTTTGCTATCAATTATCAAAGATTGGCAAAATTGATTCATATTCAAGACCTAGAAGATATTGCGGATTTTCCGATTATCCCTAGCAATGCTTATATTATTGATGCTTTGTTTGGTTCGGGTTTGTCGCGCCCTTTGGGTGGTTTGAGTGCCGAAGTAGTGCAAGAAATAAATGTAGCCTCAGCGACTCGAGTAGCTTTGGATATTGCTTCGGGCTTGTATGCCGATACAACCAGCGTGGGTGAAGCAATTGTGCGAGCCGATTATACAATTTCTTTTCAATTGCCCAAATTGGCTTTTCTGCTTCCGCAAAATGCCCCTTATGTGGGCGAATGGCATATCTGTCCTATTGGCTTATCTTCGCAATACATTCACAATTGCCCTACCACTTGGTATTATCTTGATAATCAATGGATTAAGTCTATTTTGAAGCCTCGCACCAAGTTTTCGCACAAAGGTACGTATGGACATAGCTTGCTTTTGGCGGGGAGTTATGGCAAAATGGGTGCGGCAGTTTTGGCGGCGCGGGCTTGTTTGCGGGCGGGTACGGGCTTGCTCACTACCCATATTCCGCGCTGTGGTTACGAAATTATGCAAACTGCCGTTCCCGAAGCTATGATTTCTATTGAAGGAAGTTGGAACTGGTTGCAACACCTACCCGATATTCAGCCTTATGCAGCTATTGGGGTGGGTTGTGGCTTGGATAAATATCCGGCTACTACTCAGCTCCTTGAAAAATTGCTCAAAACTGCAACCCAACCTTTGGTCATAGATGCCGATGCGCTCAACATAATTGCCGAAAACCCACGCCTGCTCAACCTCCTACCCCCTAACAGCTTGCTTACGCCTCACCCCAAAGAGTTTGCTCGCCTTACCCAAGAAGTGGTTGAGGATAATTTTGAACGTTTGGAGGTGCTGCGCAATTTTGCCCAAGTTTATCAAGTATATATTATTTTAAAAGGCGCACACTCGGCTTTGGCTACTCCGCAGGGCGAGGTTTATTTTAACTCAACCGGCAACCCGGGTATGGCAAGCGGTGGCAGTGGCGATGTGCTTACGGGTATCATTACGGCACTGTTGGCGCAGGGCTATAGTGTATTGCACGCGGGTATATTGGGAATGTATTTGCACGGTTTAGCCGGAGATTTGGCTTTGGCTACCGAAAGTCAGCAAAGCCTGATGGCTTCGGATATAATTGAAAATTTGGGCAAGGCTTTTAAATATATAATGAGATAATGGTGGAATGGCGAGATAGTGGAATGGTGGAATGGTGAGATGGTGGAAGTTATAACTATTTGATTATCAATCCATTACCAATACTTCGGACAGCTTTTGTAAGTAATTGACTTTGTCTGCCTCTGGCTGATAATCCGCCGGAGGCGGACACAATCAACGAGTTATGCTACTTTAAGTATTTCGTATAACTGATTGATTATCAGATACTTACTAAATAACTCGGAAAAGAGTCTCCGCCTCTGGCGGAGCAAGGGGCTTAGAAACTGTCCAAACTATTGCTTACAAAATTATTACTTCGACTCTATATTATTCCCTCCTTATGTTGTACCTTTGCACCGGACTAAAAGTCTGCCACATATTTGAAATCCAAGATTTAGCCTCACAACTAATTATCTCACCTTTCAGATTGCCTACCAAGACTTTTGTTTATCTAAATTTATTTTTATCCAAACAATTTTATAATCCATTGTTTGGTCAAATCATCATTTTAAAATTATTAGATTATGAAAATCTCACGCAACAAAGTAGCTCTTTTGGGCTACACGCTTACTTTGGAGGATGGTAGTATTGCCGACCAAGCCGATGCTCAACATCCTTTGGCGTATATTCAAGGAGTTGGAATGTTGCTCCCGGCGTTTGAGTCTCAATTAGAAGGCAAACAAGTCGGTGATAAATTTAATTTTACTTTGTCAGCCGAAGAAGGCTATGGTATTTACTACCCCGAAAATGTAGCCGAATTTCCGATTGCGATGTTTCGTCAGGCGGGATTTCCCGAAGAAGCCATCGAGGTAGGAGCTTATGTGCCTATGCAAGATGACCAAGGACAACCTTTGGACGGCGAAATCGTCGAAATCGAAGGCGATATGGTCATCGTGGACTTTAATCACCCGCTTGCCGGTGAAAAACTCAACTTCCAAGGCGAGATTTTGCAGGTAAGAGAAGCCACCCAAGAAGAACTCTCGCACGGACACGTCCACGGTGCAGGCAGTCATAACCATTAATACTCAATATCGGTAGGGCTTAGGCAAATGGGTAAATTTAAAAACCGAAATAAAGGGGCTTAAAATTCATTATCAAGCCAAGCGCAGTCAAATTTGTTTTTATTATAAAGTATTTTGTAATTAATTGATAATCAATTGATTATGAAATACTTTTTTTATTTTGTTTCGGGGAATTAAAAATTACTCACGATTCATTACTAATCTAACCTATTAAAAACCTCGCATCTAGCCTTTTGTTCCCTTCATCATTCTAGGTTTGCCTCTTAAATCATATTTCAATTCAATATTCATAAAACCTTGATTATCAAGTAATTGGTTCATTGCTTGGCTTAGGGCTTCATTGATTTCAAAATAAAGATTTCCCCCGGCAATCAATTGATGATGAGCATATTGACAGATTTTTTCATAAAATATCAATGGCGCATCGTCTTTGACAAATAAAGCCAATGGCGGCTCGAAATCCAATACATTGGCGTGCATCTCGCTTCGCTCGCAGTCGCGTACATAAGGCGGATTGCTCACAATAAAATCAAGGGGCGGGATTAGATGTTGAGAACTAAAACCATCGGTCAGTTGCAAAATATCGGCTTGGATAAATCGGATTGAAGTTTGGTGGAGCTGGGCATTGGCTTGGGCTATTTGTAGGGCTTCGGGCGAAATATCTATCGCAAATACCTGACTATCAGCCAATTCCAAAGCCAAACTGATAGGAATACAACCCGAGCCGGTGCCAAAATCTAAGAACTTAACTTTGGAATGTTCTTGATAATCGGCAATAATCCAAGTTATCAGTTCTTCAGTTTCGGGGCGCGGAATCAAAACTGCCGGATTGACTTTGAATCTACGCCCCAAAAACTCGGTTTCGCCCAAAATATATTGAATCGGCTCATTTTTAGCCAGTCTTTGCAATGCCAGATTGAAATGACTGTAATTGGGGTGGCTGGTATCGATGGTTTTTTCGGCAAGTATTTGCGCACGCGTAAAATCAAAGTAAAATTCCAATAGCCAAAAAACAATGGGCATTATTTCTTCATTAGCCAAATTCCCACGGGTTTGTAAGTACTGGCGAGCTTGATTAAATAATGTTTTTGCTGAGATTTCCACCTAGTTAGTCTATTTTTGCAATCGAGAAATATTTTTGTATTATTTCAATAATGTATAATTAAGAATATCTTTGTGTATTGATGTGAGTAAAAAATGTAATGCTATGATAATCAATAAGTTATATATAATTTATGCAAATAATTTAAAAAATATTGTAATGACCTTTTAAATTAAATTTGTGTTTTTTAAATAATATGCTAGCTTATTCAAGTCAATTTATCTAAAAAGAACCCAAAAATTATCAAAGTACTACAAACCTTTTGACGATTACTTTGCCCGATTTGGTCACAAATCTTAAAAAATGAACCCCCGAAGATAGTTGGCTGGTCGTAAGGTATTTGAAACTGCCAAAACCCAATACTTCGGAACCGACTATTTTGCCAAATGAATTGATAATTTCTACATTCTCGATTTGTTCTTCTTCATCTAGCAAAGTCATATCCTCGCCCAAGCGCACCGGATTGGGAGCTAACAAAAACTCGTCTTTGGGCAAGTAATACGCAAATGCTTCGGAGCTATAGATTTTAAGTCCTTGATTATCAGTAAGTTCTACTCTGTAATAGTTGATTCCGGGCTGGGGTCTCGAATCTTGCAAGACAATAAAGCGATTGCTAGGATTGGTGATTTGTTGAATGGTTTGAAATATTCCATTTTGTTTGCTTTGCAAAGCCACTTTGCTCAAACGGTAAGTAGTGCCAAGTACTAAATCAAGGGTAATGGTGTCTTGGATAATCTCTCGCACCAACAGATTTCTTAAATAACAATCAGTGCCTTGTTGGGTATAATTGACTGTATTCCAAAATATCCATCGGTCATTTAAGCGAGAAGCTACGGCAAAATGCTGAGAATTTTCTTGTAACTTATTGATTATCAGGAAGGTATCTACAGTACTAACAAATGATTCCAAATATTTTTCGCCCAAGCGATACACTTGATACTGCTCGGCTTGCGGCACTTTATTCCACCAGAGCATCAAGTCTTGAGCGCAATTGAAGCCTACTTTGGGATTGTATTTCTGGGTAATGGGTATGGATTGCGAAATTACTTCATCATTTGCACTCAACAAACGAAATTGCACCAAAGCCAAAGTATCAGGGATTTGCCAAGCCAACTGCCCAACCGACAAATCGTTGAACTGGGCGAGGCTTTGCCAAGTATTTTGATTGCTGTATCGGTATTGCAATGTTCCGGCAATGGGCGGGGCTTCCCACTCTAGTTTGAGGGTAGTATTCAAAATTTCGTTGTACTCCACATAATCCGAGGCTTGCGGATAGAGCCACCTAAACGCTTGATTATCAAACTGATACGTGAGGCTAAATGCTTGATTATCTGATTTTAAATCAAATGCTTTGATGGATACTTGATAAGCACCGGCTGGAGGCAAATCGACCGTAATTTGTTCAATGTTGTTGAGTCGGTCAATTTTTCGAACGGCATTTTTTTTCAAAGAATCAACGTGGGGGTAGCTGTTCAAAACCCAAGGTAGCCAAGTTTGCTGGCTGATTGGCTCAAAAAGGCTCAAATCCAAGTCATTGACCAGGGCTTGGGAGGCATTGACTTGGGCTTCGGAGTCGTGCCAAACTAAGGTAATTTTTAGCTTGCGGGTATGGCTTGGCACTTGAATCGTATAAGTTTTGATTTGGTTTTTGGCAATGCTTGCTTGTATAAACTGCTCATTATCAAGGATTTGAACCGCGCCAAGTGCATTTATCTTGCCATACCCGTACTCAAAGTCTATTTCAGGTCTGCCTAAGTCTTTGGCACTATTGATTAAAGCACTTTTGACCAAAGCAGCCGGAGGCAAAGCATTAAATTTAAGTTTGTACGCTTGTTGTACCAAAATGGCTATGCCCGAAGCCAAAGCCGAAGATTCCGAAGAACCTGCCCCGCCATAAGCCACCAACTCGGGTTTTACGCGCCCGTCATACGCCGGTCCGCGACTGCTCAGAGGCTTGATAATATCGTTTTGACTGATTTCGCCAATACTAAGGGTGTTTTTAGACATTTTAAATTGGGCGGTCAAGTTGGCAAACCCCGCTACTCCGGCGTAGAGTCCGGTTTGGCTGGTGAGCGTTCCTGAGTTGCCCGAAGCAAAAATATGCAACAGGGTTGGATTCAATCGACATTCGCGGTCGTAGGCTTCGGTCTCAATGCCATAATAATTTTCAATGGCATTGACCCCGTAAGAGTGGTTTTGTACCGAAACCCCTTGATTGAGCAGATTTGCCCCATTGTCGGGCAGCAAATTGGCAAAACTGGCAGTGAATAGTTGGGCTTGCCAAGCCACCCCTTGCGCTAGTGGGCTGGAGTTGCCCCCACCCGCAATCAGACTAGCCATCGTGGTAGCGTGGGTAGTATTGTTGTCGGGAAAATTGGCAAAGTTGACTATTCGCCCTTTGAAATCAATATCATTTTTATCAAAAGGGTTTTCTTTGATGGACACACCCATACCTGCGCCGGTGAGTTGAGGATAGGCATATTTTAAGGCACTTACCCTATTTACCTGAAAGCCTCTTAAATCGTTTTCGCGTTCTTCATAGGCTTGGCGATTAGCCACATCAATAAAATCAACAAAAGGGCAATTTTGCAACTTCTGTAAAGCCTCAAAGTTTACATTTTCCAATAAAACTATAGAATGGATAGCCGATTTTTGGGTGATTTTGAGCTGAGGCAAATATTTGATTAGCCATTGCTCAAACTCAAGGCTTTGATTCAATTTGAGCCTTAAGTTTTGAGATTTTTGGGGCGTAAGAAGAATAGTAGGGGCGGTTTTTTTTGTACCAAATTGATTTTGCGCTGAGGCAAATCGAAAATTTCCTAAGCTCCCCAATATAATTAATAAATAAATATATGGATTTGACATTTAACTTGCGAAGTTTTTAATTAATTGATTATCAATTAGTTATAGATTTTATTGTTTTCCACTCGATTTGATCTTTTGCATAATCTGCTGACAAAACGCAAATGCTGTCGGAAACTGATTTTCTTCTTCAGGTGTGAAAGCGACCCTAAAATCAAGCATTTTTAGTCTCCTTGTTAGAACCTTTCTTTTAATTTCTACCAAATTAGGAAAATTAATCCCCAAAACATCATCTACCATTGCTTGTAAGTTTTTTCTATCATCTTTGGTAATATTCATATCTGTATTGATGATAAAACGATGAGTTTCAAGGCTATAATCAAATATTTCAAAAGGATTGTAAGTTGGCATATCGGGCTTTAAACGAATGTCAATGGCTTTAGTACCTTTGCGATTGTTAGTATCCGAGTCTATCATAAAAAAATTATCCCACAACCAACCATTGGTTTCTTTCAAACTTTCGTCAAAATGCTCCAATTCCCCATTGAATGGTTTTGGAATAAGGAGTGATTTGTCATATTTACCCTTTTTCCAAAGTTCATTTGCGAGGTATTTTTCAGGGCAAAGTTGAACTTCGGTATAAGCACACAAACCTTTTTGACAATATAGCAAATTCATTGCAATATCATAGTAGAATTTGAATTTAGAGGCATTTCTATCATACGCTTTACGGGCTGGCGCAGGTTTGGCTTGCTCCTGCGCCAACCACCGGTGATAAGCCGTAGCCAATATTTCGGTTTTGTCAATTTTTCTCATCAATGTGCCAGTCTAAAAGATTTGCTAGTTTTTCATATTCTTCCCATACTTCTGAGGTTTCGGCTTGGGTTACGCCGGCTTTGTCTTTGAGTTTGCGTAATTTTACTTCCAACGCGGTCAGTTCATTGAGTTTGGCATAGCCGAGAGGGTTTCGGTCTTCATTTACATCAAAAAGTTTTTTCAAAATAGAATCCCAGCGCAAATATTGCGGATAAATTGTATAATTAGCTATATGGTTTTCGCCCTCGAAAAATTTTTTGCGTTGCACTCGCCCAGCTTCATCAAACTCAAGCTCAACAATTTCCCAAGGTTCAAATTGCGAAGCAATCAAGGGGGAATGAGTCGCAAAGAAAAACTGAGCTTCGGGGGCTAAATGCGTATAATATTGAATGAGGTTTTTTTGAATGTCAGGATAAAGGGAGTTTTCGGGTTCGTCAATTAAGATAATTCGATTGTCAGTTTCCAATAACACCAATGGAATTATGCTTAACAGAATTTGCTTAGAGCCGGTGCTGGCAACGCTGATTTCTATTTCTTCATCTTGTAAGGTTTTTAACCTTAAGCCTCCATCTGCCCAATCTGAGTCAATTTTCAAATTAAATTCTTTAAGAAATGGTGAAAGCTTATCGGCTAGTTTGATTCTTGGATTAGGGTTATTAGTTTTCCACTCTTTAAACTCCTCGAAAACTTTATCAATATTTTGATTGTTCGCTTTGGTTAAAAAATCAGCTAGCTTTTCTTTAGAGGCTTTATCGTATTGGTTTAACTCATTGAGTAACAGTATCCGAAATTCTTCTTGACTAAAATCTTCTCTGGATTTTATTACAATTTTAGTTTTATATTGAAATAAGATTTGCTCAATTTTGGAATCAATCTCTTGTGTATGAACTAAAGGTCTATTGTCTGAACCAATTAAAAGATCAATGTGATTTTCAAGACAAGTTTCTAAATAAATTACTTGATTTTTTAGTTTTTCCTCATAATACAATTTATTAAACCTTGGCTCGACCCAATCAAAATCATATTGTTTTATAAAAAAAGGTTTTTTATCATTTTTCATTTTTTTTATAAAACCTGTATCTGACGACTCTAAAAAAATATAATCTACTTGGTAAATCAAAGAACTATGTTCTTCATTACCCCGTTTTGGTACTATAAGGCTTTTCACACTATCACTAACCACATTCAACAAAGTCGTTTTCCCAGTCCCACTTTGCCCAATCAAACAAATCTTGTCCAAAGGTTGCCCGGCTTTGGCGTGTCCTTCGGGATAGGTGAGGTCAAGCGTAAAATCTTGAAATTGTTGATAATCTTTGATTTCTAATCGATTTACTTTCATAATGGATTCCCAGGAATTAAAAATTAATAATTAGGGATTAAAAATTTCATAATTAATTGATTTTCAGTTAGTTATGTTTTTAAAGGTATTGTAGATTTCTCAACAATAATTTTGAATTCACAGTTTATTGTCTTTTATTTTCTATCATCTCATACCTCAAATCATCGGCAAATACACCACTTTTTTGGTCTCGAAAAATTCCTCTTCAAAATAATCTTTCAAATCCCAAATCTTGACCTTTTTTTGGTAAGGGGCAAGTTCATCGGCAAGTTCGCCTCCTTTGAGGCAAATCAAACCGTTTTTGAGGTTATGATTCCACATTTTAAAATATTTGTTTTTGGTCCAATATACCAAAGTATCGAGTGGAGCTACGGCTCGGCTCACCACAAAATCAAATTCTTCGGGGATTTCTTCGGCGCGGCGTTGCTCGGCTTTTACATTTTTGATGCCCAAGCCTTGTACTACTTCTTGCACCACGCGGATTTTTTTGCCAATGGAGTCCACCAAATAAAATTCGGTTTCGGGAAACATAATCGCCAAAGGAATCCCCGGAAACCCGCCGCCTGTTCCTAAGTCCATTACATTTGCTCCAGATTTGAATTGGATTATTTTAGCAATGCCCAAAGAGTGCAAAATGTGCCTTTCGTACAACAATTCAACATCTTTGCGCGATACGACATTGATTTTGAGATTCCAATCTTGATACAAATCATTCATTTGGGTAAACAAATCGATTTGTGGGTCGCTCAATTTGGGAAAGTATTTGAGAATAATATCTATGTTCATAAGTTGTAAAGCAAAACAAATAAAAATGATAAGTAACTGATAATCAATTATTTAAACCATTCATAAAAAGCATTATTACATAAAGTCCAAGATTTAATCTTCAAAATTACAACAGTTCGGGGAGTTTTGGGTAGTTTTTGTTCAATTATAATCCTTGTGAGGCACTGGCAAACAAATTCGCCAAAAAAATATTGATAAACCCGCATAAATTATTTTTCAAAATAAATAATTGAATTAACTTTGCCTCGCCAAAAACCGTGTTATTGGTTTTGAGGCAGTTTTGTTTTTGACAAAAGATTCCAACTATCAAATTGAAAAGTTTGACTCCAAAAATCAAAATCAAGTATTTAATTTTCACTCATTTTTATATTATACAGATCACAAATGGCTAATATTGGTAAAATTACCCAAGTAATCGGACCGGTGGTGGATGTGAGCTTCTCAGACCCCAACTCTAGTTTACCGAAAATATACAATGCCTTAAAAGTAACCAAAAACAACGGTCAGGTGGTTATTCTTGAAACTCAACAACACCTTGGCGAAGATCGAGTACGCACTATTGCAATGGAAGGTACCGAAGGTTTGCAAAGAGGTATGGAAGTTGAGGACTTAGGCGAGACTATCTCAATGCCAACGGGTACCGAAATTCACGGACGCTTGTTCAATGTGGTAGGCGAAGCAATTGATGGAATTGACTTCAAGTCAGACCGCAAAAGAGTATCAATCCACCGCGAAGCCCCTCGTTTTGAAGACCTTTCTACGGCGAGCGAAATCCTCTACACGGGTATCAAAGTAATTGACTTGCTCGAGCCTTATGCCAAAGGTGGTAAAATCGGTTTGTTTGGGGGTGCTGGAGTTGGTAAAACCGTATTGATTCAAGAATTGATTAATAATATTGCCAAAGCTTACGCCGGTCTTTCGGTATTTGCCGGGGTAGGCGAGCGCACCCGCGAAGGTAATGACCTTCTGCGCGAGATGATTGAAGCCGGTATTATCAAATACGGCGATGAATTCAAACATTCAATGGAGCAAGGTGGCTGGGATTTGAGCAAAGTAGATAAAGCTGAATTGGCTAAATCGCAAGCAACCTTTATTTTTGGACAAATGAACGAACCCCCCGGCGCACGCGCTCGGGTAGCTTTGTCGGGTTTGTCGGTAGCCGAATACTTCCGCGATGGCGATGGCGAAGGCAAAGGACGCGATATTTTGTTTTTTATTGATAATATTTTCCGCTTTACCCAAGCCGGTTCCGAAGTATCAGCTCTTTTGGGTCGGATGCCTTCGGCGGTAGGTTATCAGCCTACTTTGGCAACCGAAATGGGAGTGATGCAAGAGCGTATTACCTCGACCAAACGTGGTTCAATCACCTCAGTACAAGCGATTTATGTACCGGCTGATGACTTGACCGACCCTGCTCCGGCTACTACTTTCTCACACTTAGATGCTACTACCGTACTTTCGCGTAAATTGGCAGCTTTGGGTATCTATCCGGCGGTGGATCCTTTGGATTCAACCTCACGTATTTTGAGTGTCGATGTAGTAGGTCAAGAACACTACGACATTGCCCAAAGAGTAAAAGAAACCCTCCAACGCTACAACGAATTGCAAGATATTATTGCCATTCTTGGCTTAGATGAGCTTTCGGAAGAAGACCGCAAAACTGTGGACCGCGCCCGCCGTATCCAACGTTTCTTGTCGCAACCTTTCCACGTAGCCGAGGCATTTACGGGCTTAAAAGGAGCTTTGGTGGACATCAAAGACACCATCAAAGGCTTTAAAATGCTATTGGAAGACGATGAATTGTTGAAACTGCCCGAACCGGCATTCAACTTGGTAGGTACTATCGAAGAAGTATTTGAGAAAGCCGAACGCTTGCGTAAAGAAGCCGAAGGACGTGCCTAATCTGATGCGCAAATTTGTAAATTCTCGAGTTTGCGAACTTTAAAACTTGATATTTAAAATTATGACTATAAAAGTAATCACTCCCGATGCCCCAGTGTTTGAGGGAGAAGTAAATCAAGTAAAATTTCCCGGCTCTAAAGGTGGTTTTGAAGTACTCAAAGACCACGCGCCTTTGATAAGCACTTTGGGCAAAGGAACTTTAGAATTGGATACCCTAAGCGAAGGTACAAAACGCTATCAAATTGACGGTGGCGTAGTGGAAGTTTTGCACAACAATATCAGCGTACTTGTCGAAACGGTTATCAGCGCAGGATAATTCAATCATAGGGTGCATTTCAAATTTACGCATTTCTTTTGCCTCACCCTGCCCTCTCCGAAGGAGAGGGTGATAGGTAGTAAATTTGAAATGCACCCCAATCATAAGTATTTGATTTACAAGTGATTAATTATCGAATAATACTCAATAAAAGCCTGACAATTGATTTTGTCGGGCTTTTTTGGCTTTTAAATCTTTAAATTTGAGAGCTTGTTGTGGGTAAAAAATGCTCGAATTAATAAAGCATTTTTTGATAAATCGCGCATCAAACCATTTTTTTTCTTATTTTTGTTAAAAACTCAAAAAACTAACAAGGCAATGACTCAAACCAAAGAATTTGTCTGGGAAGACGAAGAGATAGTTACCGTTGAAGAACACTCCTTAGTGGTATTTAATGACGATTTCAATACCTTTGAACACGTCATTCAAACGCTGATTGATGTATGTAATCATACCCCCGAACAAGCCGAACAGTGTACCTTGCTTATTCATTACAAAGGGAAATGCACGGTCAAAGAAGGTGAATTTGATATGCTCAAAGCAATGCGCAATGCGATTTGCGACCGAGGTATTTCTGCCGAAGTATTGTAACAGAGCCAATGCCTAGCTTTGAGTTGCTAGTTTTTATTAAGTTTCTTGTAAGCAATATTTTGCAAAAATATTTTAAGTAATTGATTATCAGTTACTTATGTATTTTTATCCAAAGTAAGCAAAAGTCTTCAGAGAATAAAAAATTATCTGTAACGACTTGAAACTAATCATTGGTTTATGATACCCAATACAGTTGAATTGGGGGCATTTCAAATTTACAATCTTATGCCTTTACCCTCAACTAGGGCTGGGATAAGGCAATAAAAATGTGTGAACTTGAAATGCGCCCTATTTATCCTTATTTTTACTTCGTGAATCATTATGTAATCCATTCATTATCAGTATATTATAGAAAATTGGTGTATTTAACTTGCCTCATTTTTAATTCCGAACTTATCAAGCAAAAAAATGGTTTTTTCTTCCAAACTCATTGAGGAAGCTGTCAATGAAATTGCCAAACTGCCCGGTATTGGGCAAAAAACCGCCCTCCGATTAGTTTTGCACCTGCTTAAGCAAGACGAAAACTTTACCACCTCACTTACCGACTCACTACTCAAACTGCGCCGCGATATACAATATTGTCGTCATTGTCATTACATATCCGATGAGCCAGAATGTAACATTTGTCAAAACAAATCGCGCGACCGAAGTTTGATTTGCGTAGTAGAAAGCTCACAAGATGTAATTGCCATTGAGAACACCAATCAGTATCGGGGTTTGTACCACATTTTGGGTGGGGTAATTTCGCCAATGGAAGGAGTATCGCCGGCTGATTTGAATATTGAGTCTTTGCTCAATCGCTTGCCGGAGTCTGAAGTCAAAGAGATTATTCTTGCCCTTAGCCCAACTATGGAGGGCGATACTACGGCTTTTTATCTTACCAAAAGGCTCAAAACTTTTGCAATCAAAATTACTTCTATTGCGCGTGGTATCCCTATTGGCAGTGAGTTGGAATATGCCGATGAAATCACTTTGGGGAGAAGCATCTTGACTCGCACCAATTATGAGTAAGTACTATTAAGTTTGCTTATGCTCCCGCTCGGCGCGTTTGGAAACGCGCAAGTAGGCTCTGCTAGGTTTGGAAACCTAGCAGATTGTGGAAACCTAGCAGATTGTGAAAAAATT
>JALONJ010000116.1 GCA_025455045.1 Microscillaceae bacterium
ATTTTGCTTGGTAATGTTCAGAATCACTGAAAAGCGAGAGCTTTTCAGAATTCAATGGAATTCCCAAAGGCAATTCCTGAAAAGTGGTGAAGATCCATTTAAAAGATTCTTCGGCACTTTTTAGGAATTGTTTAGTTTAAAAATTGCCTAAAGCCACGCATATCATTCTTCCGGCATATCCTCAGAGCCTTCGGAGCGATTTTTCAACTTTTTATCGTCGACATTTTGATTCAAAAATTCATTGATTTTGTCCACATCATAGTTGGATTGGATTTTGCCAAACGAATCAATTACAATGTCAAAATCGCCTAGTTTTTCGCTTACTTTGACTGATTTATTGATTTTTTTAGCTTTTTCTTTTTTTTTATCGGTATTCTTTGCCATACAATTTATAAATTGAGTTGAGTAATTTTACGATTTTCGTTGCTTTGGGCTATAGCTTGAATGATAATGAGCGAAATCATTGCCATTGTTCCCAACAAAGCAAACAAAATAGAATCTCGATTGAGCCAATTCCAATACATTTGCGCCATTTGCATACCCAAAACAAAGGTTGCCCCCAAAATAGTGCTTAGTCGCCAATAGCTGATTAGCATTGCTTTACTAAGGTAATTACTTTTGACAATAGAGCCGGATTTGAATTCTTCGGTAGTGGTTTGCCGTTGATTTTCAATGTTTTGGCTTATCCATTGCAACAAAAAATAAAGAACAAACACCAGCAAAGTAATCAAATTGCCCGAAAAATCGTTGCGATTGAACCAGTTTTCCAGCCCCAAAGTCAATTGAATACCTATGATGCCCAGAGCGATGCCCATAGACAAAAAACGACCCTTGAATATGCGATATTTAGCCAACATTTTGTTTAAATTTAAAAAGCACCTTGTTTAATTTTTTTGGAATAGCCCCCAAATAATTACCATTTTAAAAAATACAATTCATTGATAATCAATATATTGCAACTTATTTCGCTTCTGCTGATTAATCCATTAACCATTTTAGTTTTCCAACTTTGACTAGGGAGAACCAGATTTATATGTTCAAATCCCAAAGCTTGGTAATCTTGAGAACTGCTATGCAAACTTCTCAGTTTCGCAAATGTAGCTTCGGAACAAACCATAAATTTTCGGTTTTCTAGGCTAAGTTAAGGTTTTTTTGATTCAAAAATTTATTTTATCCAGCAATTTCTGTACAAATCATTTGGTAATGGGGATAAAATTTAGGATTTAGATAAAATACAACTAATTATGTTCGGACACTTGACCAGAAACTATTAGGAATAGATACCAAACAAGGTGAAATTTTTAAAAGTATAACTAATTGAAACCCCTCCAAAGGCGGCTAATCTCCCTACATAATTTTAAAGTGCTGATAATCAATCACTTAACTACTATTATTTTTAATTGGTGTAGTAATTGAGAATGCTCAATAATTAAATTTGATAAGTATAAAAAAACACAAATAAACAAATAAATAGCATTTAGAAAATTTTAAAATAATATTTGGTAACTCAAAAGGTAAATTCTTAAAATGAACAATTAAAATTTGATACTTGATACTGTATTTATTTGTACTTATACAAGCGTTTCCCAACTTTTTTCTGTAGGGAGATTAGCTCTCAGAGGAGAGGGCAGGGGTGAGGTCTTAAAACGTAAATTTGAAATGCACCCAATAGTTCGGAGGGTTTCGGGTTTCTAGTTTCGATTTTTTTGTTAATTACTTGATTATCCACTTCTGGCAGGTCTATTAATTTGTTAAATAAAATAATTCACCTTCCAAAGATTCTAATCCTACGATTCCTAAGTTTTTGTGGCAATATACATAGTTGAAAAAAGTATAAACGGATTTTTGAACACTACATTTATATACATTGGTATATGAGCCAGTGCCTAATTGAATTGATGGCTTATAAAACTGTTTGATTTCTATATCTTGCCCATTGTAGATATTTTGATTATCTACAAAACCAGCTTCATTAGCCTCAATATAACTAACATTTAAGCCATACATACCCAAAGCACTAATGTCACCATAGAATCCAGAAATATATTGAGAACTATTTCGAGCATTGAGCCAGACCTCATTTTTTTCAATTTTAAGGTGATGGTTTGTTTTTCAACAATTTTACCATCAGGGCAATCAAACCAGCCAAGATTTTGATAAATATCCGAAATTTCCCAGCCACTAATCTGAGAGTTGAGTATCTCAATGCTATATACATCACCTTTACCATTGCTGTAGGTAAATACTTTGCCGATTTGAAAAGGAGCAAGCCAAGTTTTCACACTGGCATCTATAGGGGTACGTGGCCACTTGTCTTCGCAATCGCCACAAGCTACAAACAGCCAGACCAAGCCCAAGAGATAGAAATAAGCTCGAGTAGTTTTCATAAGTAATTGATTTTGAGTTAGTTACTTGTTGGTAGGGTTGGCACTGGTATTGGCTTTTAGTCGTTCTATTTCTTGACGCAGTTCGGCATTTTCTTTTTTGAGTTCTATCAAGTAGAGGGTAATCTCCTCTAGCTTTTGCATCTGGATTTTTTGCATTTCGCCCAAGTCCAATCCATTGGTTTTGAGTTCTTTTTCCGAAGGCACATCAGGCAAGTGCTTATTTTGTCGAATAAATCGCGCTACTTCCATAAGTGGGCGAAGGTGATAAGTAGAATCAAACACATAATCAGCCCATACTTCGGTATCTACTCTTACCTTGCGAGTACGAATACCAGTCTCAACAAATAATTTGTAATCTCCGCCAAGTTGCATAGTACCAATGCCTACTTTGCCGGTTGTGAAGTCCCCATAAACAAGGTTCGTTGTCTGGTTATTGGCAATGATGAGTTTGTTAGAGCCGGTTTCGTTATATCCAGCATTATAACCAATAAATACATTATTGTTACCACTTATATTATTAAAACCAGTGGAAGTACCCAAGAATAAATTATTACTACCTTTGGCGTTTTCTCCTGATTCAAAGCCAAAATAAATATTTCCATTTCCCGTATTATTATTTGCCCCTGCAAACCCGCCTACAAATGTATTATATTGACCTGATTGGTTTTGCTGCCCAGCATATGTCCCTAAAAAGGTATTTACTCTACCAATGGTATTTTTCTCGCCACTGGCTAAACCAAAAAATGTATTGGAGGCACCTAAAGTATTATTATACCCTGAACCACTACCGATAAATGTATTCCCACCTGCGGTTGTATTACTATATCCTGCGGCACTACCTATAAAGGTGTTTGCCGCACCTGTAGTGTTACTATAACCCGAGTTTGCGCCAAAAAAGCTATTGGAGCTACCTGTGGTATTAACCCTACCTGACTGATGCCCCAAGAAAGAGTTTTGGGTGCCAGTTACTACATCACCCGTTTGATAACCAATAGAGGTGTTAAAATTACCAAGATTCCCTGCTCCAGTACCGTAGTTAGTATTTTGGGCATTTAAGGGAAAAGAAAAGAAAAGAAAAGAAAAGAAAAGAAAAGAAAAGAAAGTGTTTTCATAATGGTATTTGTTTTACTGATTAATTATATTCTAAAATTAAAAAATAATTTTTCAAATAACAAAGAATACTCATAATTTTTTTTCAAAACAAAAAAAAGCCTTTGAGGTCTTAACCCCAAAGGCTTTTTTTTTGAATATGATTGATTTTTTATTGTCTTATTAAATCAAATCGGTAAGTAGCAGCTCCCGTTTTAGGGCTGGTAAGAATTACCGAGAATGACAGGGTGGTTTCAGTTGCTGTAACATTGAAGGGTGCAGATGGCCAAATAGTTGCTAAATTTCCCGAAAAACCCGAGATAGCTAAGGTATTAGAAGTATTGTTAATAGTATAGGTAACATTCACATTTACTCCGGCACCACCAGTATCCGTATCACCATTGTATGAGATGCTTCCACCTGTGCCTTGAGCGTTGATGGTAAGGTTAAAATTCGCAAATTTACTGTCTGCTGGGGTATTAGGGCTTGGGTTAGTTCTGGTAATACTGCCAAGTCGCCAAGTTTTACCTTTAATTAAATCCACTAGGGTTGGAGCTGGGGCACTTCCACCACCTTTACAACCAGATAGAACTAAAGCGAAGCCTAGAATTAAAGTAAATAAGGTAAGATATGTTTTTTTCATATTGCTATTGTTGTTAATTGCTAATTTAAAAGAAATATGTAATGGGCTGATAATGAGCAATTTAGGTAATAAATAAATTAATTTGACTTTGATATATTGTTTACTCTAGCAAAACTAAGATTTTTTTGAGAAAGTTTAAACTTTTTTTTAAAAATAGTGTGTAATGATTAGTGCTTAATGTGTAATGTTGAGTGCATAATTAATTCCCCCATTCAGTCCCTCAGTCCCTCAAACCTGAATAGCCACGTGGGGCAGGCTTTCTTTGAGCCAAGTTTTTTGCCAATCGGCAAGGGCATTGTTTTGCAAATTGATAGTTTGGAGTTTTTTGAGGTCTAATAATTCTAGGGGCAAAGACGAAATCTTGTTACCATAGAGATATACGTCTTCCAGTTGCTCAAGGTTGTTGATTTGTGCCGAAATTGTATGAATCCGACTGCCACTGAGGTAGAGTTTTTTCAAGTTTTGTAGTTTGAAAATCACTTCGGGAATTTCCTCCCAAGGATAATTGTCAATTTTGAGAATTTCTAGAGTTTGTAATTGCGCAAATTCGGGCGGGAGCTTGAGCATTTTATTGCACTGAATACTCAACTCGCGCAGGTTTTTGAGTTGGCAAAACTCCACCGGCAGGGTGTAGGCTTCGCTAAAATTCTCGATTTTGGCTTCTTGGTAGTTAAACTCAAACTTTTGCAAATGCACCAACAAATCCATTTTTGCCAACAAATAGCGCGGCTTGCGGTCGGTCTGCCAATAAAATTCTTCCAACTGAATGAGTTCTTCCAATTCGTGGGGCAGGGTTTGAATATGAGAGTTTTTTAAAGACAAAACCCGCAAATTGGGCAATTGACACACTGCGCGCGGAAATTCCTGAAATTTGTTATCATCTAAATACAACTCGCGCAAAGCGGTCATTTGGGCAATCTCATCAGGCAACTGCGAAAGGTAGTTTTCCTCGAGATGCAGGTTTTCGAGTTGGCTAAGTTGGGTCAAAACCGGCGGAAACTGAGTAAACAAATTGATATTGAGATACAAGTCCTTCAAATTCAATAAGTTAGCCAATTCATCGGGCAGGTTTTCCAAATTATTGAAACTCAAGGTCAAAGATTCCAAATTGACCAATTCGGCAATTTTGGGCGATAGATTGCTCAGGTTTTTGTCGCGCAAAAACAGTACTTTGGTCTGGGCGGCATCTGCCAAAGCCTTTTGAAACTCGGCTACTTCTTCAGTAATTTTTTCTTGCCGAAAACCCAACATTTTCAACAAAATTGGGCGATTGAGGGCGGTGTAAGCCTCCGACAACAATTGATGACAAGTTTTGTAAAACAAAGGATAAGTCCATAAATCTTTGCCCAATTTGAGTGCCGCCCCCGCGTAGCCATCGTGTAGCAAATCTAGAGCTTTGTGGGCTATTTTGTCAATGTGTTCAGCCGTGGGGTGGTAATCACTGCTTTGAGTGGGGTCGGTAAACCAATCTTTTTCGGGCAGGGGCTTGTATTGGTGGGGTTCGACCACAATGCCCATTCCTTCGCGGGTAGGTGCGCTAAAGTGGCGTTTGAGTTGGTATTTTTGGGTATAGTGGCTGCCTTTTTCGGGTCGCTCGGCAGTACAGTATTTGGTGAGTATATCTCTGATGACTTCCAATTGCCCCAGTTTGCGTTGATAAAACTCAATATCTTCGGTTTCGGTAGCTTCGGCAAGTGGCTCGGCAAAGCTCGTGTAGGTAAGCTCAAGCTCATAGCGCACTGCCTCAAACAAATTATGCCCCTTCAGGCTGATTTCAAAAGCATCGTTGGCATAGTAAGCCGCAATCGGAAACTCGCTAATGGGCTGATTATCAGGGTTATCCAAATAATATCCCCAATGCAAGCCATCAGTATCGCCGTGCAAAAGCGTAAAAAATTCGGGTGGGTCGTTGTAATGGCGAAAACCCAATAAAGGATTAAAATTTTCTAAATCAACATTGGTTTTAAAAATATCAAAAACTTCGCCGAGGGTAATAGAAAGTGCCGTGCCAAAGCCGCCGCCCATCGACTTTGCCGGTAATTGGGCGTAGAATTGCCAAAAAAGAAAAAAACTGTCAGGGAAAGCAAAGCCATATATTTCTTGTAATCGGGCTTGAATCGGCTCAATACGCAAAGCAAAACCCGGCGAAATTTTTTGAATAATAGGTGAGGGGCTGTCAATTTTTGAATGATTCACGGACGTAGCAGGGGCAAAATTTGAATTTTGTGTAATAATTTGATTGTCAAAATCTACAATAGTCATTATAGTACGTAATGTGGAGTGTGTAAGGTAAGCGGAATAATTTAATATTTAATGATTATCCCCAAAATTAAGTGATTTTGAGCTTCAGTAAAGTTTAAAACTTTGCCGAAGTTGAATAAAGCGGTTTTGCAAAAAAACACTTTTACGGAGTATAACTCATTGATAATCAAATAGTTATTCAAATAAAAATTAAGCAATCAAAACTCCAGCGCAATGGTAAAGCGCAAGATTATTTTTTAGAGCAAAAATTACACAATATTTTTCATAAATCTTGTTTTTGAATAAATAAAATTGCTAGTTTTTCACCGATTTTGTATTTGCCCGTTTTGTGAAGAACAGTTGAAGAATTTTTGGGTAGAGTAGGGGGGGAGAGACAAAAAATGTCAAATTACGAGTATATCAACTCGCAATTTGACATCTAGTATTTTAAAAGATTACGCTAAACTATGATTTTTGCATCAGGAGTTTGATTTTATAAACGGCTGATTATCAACATCTAAGCCTCTTTTTTTCCATAGCGAGGGATTTGCAAACTCCTCGTTATGGAAAAAATTTTCAAAAAATCGTTAATATTTTAACAAGTCTGTAAGGAGTAACTATTCAAGTATAAAATCGATAAACTCAATTCTCAATTCCCACTCCTCACACCTCACTCTTATACAATCTCTTCCACAGCTTCATAATGAAAAGGCAACTCTATAATCGACTCAAAGTGGGTGCCGGTTTCGCGCATATCTTCATCTTCTTCTTCGTAGTGCCATTCTATTCTGAGTGGATGCTCAGGTTGTTTGAGTTCGACTTCATCGGCGGTTGCTTCCGAATCTTCGTTTTTGACTTCGTCTTCGTCCCCAATTTCTTCTTCTTTTTCAATGATTTGGTCTAGGGTCAGCTCGTCCGATTTGAGACTCTTGAGTTGGCGCAAGATACTTACCAAGTAGTCGGAGGTGCTGGTATTGAAATAAATCAGCCGCAAATAAATAGTGGTAGGCTGGTTTTTTTTCAACTCAACATACTCATTTACCCAATCTAGCAAAGGGGTATAGAAGTGGTCAGCATCTTCGGGAATAGATACGCCGGCGATTTCCAAGCGATTTTCTTCGAAGTTAAAATTAACTGCTGGGGTTTTGGTGGTTCTGGGTATAACAATATCTTCCATTGATTTTGTGCGTGTATGAGCGCGAAATTTAATTAAATAATCCTGAGAGTTCTCCCTGACCAAAAGGGATTTTATTGATATAATTCACTGGTTATCAAATATTTATAGGTATTTTTTCACCCAATAAATGTAAACCAATCACAAAATTAACAAAATAATAAGTTTTTAAAAAACAATTACAAATTACGTACTAATCTTTTGATTTTGAAAATATTGTTTAAATTTCTTGTACTTCAGCTACCACAAAAGTACTGCCACCCACCAAAATCATATCTTCGGCTCGGGCTTCGCTGCGGGCTTTTTGGAGGGCAAGATTTACATTGGCAAAAACCTCACTTTTAAAACCAAGTGTAAGGGCAAATTGTTGCAAAGCCTCCGCCGACAAGCTACGGGGTAGATTGAACTGACAAAAATAAAATTTAGCCCCAGTCGGGTATAGAGGCAATATTTTGGCTAAATCTTTTTCTTTGGTAAAACCCAAAATTAAATGCAAAACTTGGTGAGGAGTGTGGGCTATTTGGGCAACGACTTCTCGAATCCCCCCCTCGTTGTGCGCAGTATCGCATACCGTAAGAGGATTTTGGGCGATGATTTGCCAGCGTCCTTTCAAGCCAGTCAATTCGGCGGCTTGCTCAATTCCCGTTTGGATAGACTGGGTTGAGATTTGCCAGCCTATTTTTTGCAAAATCTCAATGGTTTGCAATACTCCCAACAAGTTTTTTAATTGATAACTGCCTTTCAATGAGGGATTTAACTCTTTAAACCAAATTTGTCCGGCACGATAGATATCTAACAAAAAACTACCCTCATCGGTATATTTGATGGTGTAGTTTTCGTGGGCAAAATAAATAGGAGCTTGGTTGCGCTGGGCTTGGTGGCGAAAAACCGGCGCAGTTTCGGTTTGGTATTCGCTCACTACCACCGGCGTATCAGGTTTGATGATGCCGGCTTTTTCGCCCGCAATTTTGGGCAAAGTATCGCCCAAAAACTCCATATGGTCAAAACTGATATTGGTAATCACCGACACCAAAGGCTTGATAATGTTGGTAGAATCGAGTCGTCCGCCCATTCCGACTTCAATCACGGCTATATCGACTTCAGCTTGGGCAAAATAATCAAAAGCCATCGCCACCGTGATTTCAAAAAAACTAGGTTGCAATTCATCTATCTTGGGCTGAATACGCTGCACAAAGCTAATCACCTGATTTTCAGGTATATCTGCGCCATTTATTTTGATTCTTTCGGTAAATGATTTGAGGTGAGGCGAGGTATAGAGTCCGGTTTTATAGCCCGCCGATTGCAAAATAGCCGCCAAAGTATGGCTGGTACTGCCTTTGCCATTGGTACCGGCAATATGTAAGGTTGGGTATTTTTGCTGAGGATTGCCCAAATAATCACACAATGCCAAGATATTTTCTAAGCCCGGGCGATATGCCGAAGCACCTACTCTCTGAAACATTGGTAGGCGGGCAAATAAATACGCAATCGTTTCTTGAAAATTCATAAAGAAGTAGAAATTTTATAAATACTTGATTATCAGGCATTTATGTTTTAGATATTTCACAGAATCTTTTGGGGAGTAAATTTAATTTGCGGCACTTATTTTTAGAATTTTTTTGGGATAATTATTAAGTTTATTTTCAAATAAAATATAAATCATTGATAATCAAGTGCTTATGAATTTATCTGGTTTTGATATTAACTTCTAACTCTGGTAAAGTTTCAAACTTTGTCGAAGTTGTAAAGGGTTGTAAAAGTGTTTTTAGACTTTAAAAATCAAGGTTAGCGGTTTATTCATCACGCTTAAATGCTAAATTGCAGATGCTAATTGGTTTCCGATGCTTAGTCGGGCTTCAATGTCTAAAAATTAAAAATGATTTTTTAAATGTTCCAAATCAAGCCACATATCTCTCTTGAGCTACACTGCCCAAATTGCAATAGCCTGAATATCAGCCAGTTATCTATTCATTGTGCCGGAATACAATTTTTGATAGATTGTCGTTGTCAGACTTGTGAATTGGATTTTTTTCACACATTGCCCACCGGACACGCACTTCTTTTCCCTTTGGCTTTTGCCAAAAAATCGCCTCAACTATTTTTGCCCAGCAAAACCGGCGATTGGTATTATCAATATTTGCTAGATGCGTATTACCAATCGAGATTTTTGGCTTGTAAAATTCAAAAAATAACGTATCAACAATTTGATAAAGTGCTGATTATCAATTGTTTAGATTATTTATTTGGACATTCATTTTTAAGACTACTCAATGTCGAACAACATTTAAAAACCACACCCGAGATAGGCATTGTGGTCATTATTCCGGCGACTATGGCTTGGCTGGTTCCCCAAGGCGTTGCGGAAGTGTGGTTGGTTGAGGTCAATTTTGCCCAATGTCGGTACTGGCTCAAAGATTTGGATAGCTTTTTTCAGACTCAAATCCAACAATATGAAGCCGTGTATTTGAGCTATGCCTTTGTGCAATTGGATTGGACGAAGGTAAATATTGAGTTATTTACCCGCACCCCACGCTTCGATTTGACAAAATTTGCGCAAATTCCGCCTCATATTACATTGATTATCCGCGAAGACCGTTTTTGGTTGCGTACCCAATGGGAAAAATTATTGTTTAGAATATCCATTCGTCTGGGTTGGCAAAAATATTTCAAAACTTTGTTTTGTTATCAACAAAATCGCCGCTTTCACCGTTTGGCGCAGTTGCTCCAGCGTCAAAATCCCGACCTCAAAATCAAGGCAGTCGGCTTAGGTAAGTCTTTGAAAATCAGCCCTTTGCTAGAAGACCAACGCGCCACCCACCTCGATACCAAAACCGAATTGGATTGGTGTCAAATGTACAGTCAAAGTCATTTGGTTGTCGGGGTTCACGGCTCTAATATGCTCATTCCTACGGCGTTGAGTGCCGGATTTATAGAGCTGTTGTCCGAGGAACGAATCATCAACTTTGCCGAAGATATTGCCCTGCCCTATCAAGACCGTAAACTTTATTTTTTTGGGCGTTTTTTGCCCGAAACGGCTTCGCCACGACTGGTAGCCCAACACATTGCGGCTATTTTACAAGGTTTTCGTTTGTTTGATTTATGTTTGAATGACGATTACCACCGCTTTGTGATAGACGAAAACTTGCCCGAGAAATACCGAGAGTAATCGAGTTATTGGGTATTAGAAATTAGTTAACTACTTGATTTTCAATTGATTGTGTTTTAGAGATTGCCCAAATATTCATAAAAAAACCTCACCGAATAATTCAATGAGGCTTTTTGACTACAAAACAGATTTACTCAAAATATTATTTATCTTTACTGCGTATCGATTGTTTTTTTAAAATGGTTATATGTTAAATGGTATATTGATATAAACGGTACTATGTATTAAAAGGTTCTAAATTTTTTGTTAATTTATTTAAATAATTGATTATCAATAGTTTATATAATTTTTTTGAAATGAAAAAAAATATTTTTCCGAGTTTTTGGTTGCTTTTATTGCCTTTTATCACGCAAGCTCAACCCGACAATCCAAGTGAAGAGTGGCGCAAAAAAACGCTTTATACCCAATTTCCTCCGCAGTCGGAAGCCGCCAAAGTGTATCGAGTGCAGGGCGAAAATGTGGGCAAAATAGACTTTATTGGGGCTTATCAAAATTTGCATAGTCTTTATTTATGGGGCAATGATTGGGATTATGAATTGGATAAATTGCCGGAGGGTTTTTATCAATTAAAAAATTTGCGTGAATTTGGTTTGTTCAATACCAATGTGGCGGTAATTGATGCCAAAATTACGCAACTTCAAAATCTGGAGATTTTGGAAGTGGGAAGCAATCGGATAGATAGCCTGCCTAATGAGCTTGCCCAATTGCCCAAACTCCAAAAACTAAGCATTACCCAATCTATTTCGGCTATTCCGCCCCTCGCCGGTTTAGAAGAACTTACCATTGACTTATATAATTCGGAAGCCAAAGTACCACAAGGTTTGGATAAGTTGCTGAATTTGAAAACTTTAGCTGTCAAAGGCTACGGCTCTTTTGACTATCGAGAGCTATTGAAAATTATTCGCAATTTGCCCAAACTTCGCCATTTGAAATTGCAAACCACCCTAAAGGAGGAGGCTCTGCTGGAGTTGAAAAACTTGACTCATTTGCAAAGCCTTGAGTTATCGGGTTATCTTGGCTCGGGTAAATGGTTGTCGTTTTTGGTCAATTTGGAAAGTTTGACTATCCAGCAATTTTATCCAAGTGATACCCAAACCGAAAATTATTTTAAAATAATCCACCAATTACCTTTTTTGCAGCATTTTGCGACTACTTTTCGCCCTCAATACTTCGCAGATTATCAAAGATTTAAGAAATTGGAATTATTTTTTGACGATGAAACTCACCTATCGCCCGAAGTGATTGCTAACTTATTGACTGTCAAGGGTTTATATAAAATTCACTTGCGCGAACTACCACCCAATTTGGCTAAACTTAGCCAAGTGGAGGAGGTAGATTTGCGGGCTTTTCGGTATCGCCTCAATGCTACTTTTATCCATCAATTGACGCAAATGAAATCCTTGAAAAAAATGGTACTCGATGCCAACATTCTGGCGGAGGTTTTGCCAGAGTTTGGCAATTTCAAAGCCTTAAGAACTCTCGAGATTTATGATTATTCCCAAAATTTATCCGATATTGACCGCCAAAAATTTCGAGATTTATTGCCCAATTGTGAAATTCGATTTTTACCTTAGCAAACTGGTTTCCAATCAATGGGATTGGTTTGCCCAAGATTGAGGGTTTTAGTTATTTATCATTACTCCCCATTTTTATATGATTGATATTTCGAATATAAATCCGGCTATAATTCAAAAACTCCGCGACCTCGAAGCCAAATATGAGCTGACCGGGCAGGATTTGATGTCCAATTTGGAAGGCTTGCAAGTGGCAAATTATCTCAAATATTGGGATTATATTCATTTAGATACGCTTTTGAGTCTCCAAAATACTCGCACTGATTTTGCCGACGAAAAAATTTTTATTATTTATCACCAAATTACGGAGTTGTATTTTCAATTGATTTTGCACGAAATCCAACAAATTGCCACTCGCCAGCATCTTACTGCGCAGTTTTTTTTGGATAAAATGCTGAGAATCAACCGCTATTTCAAGAATCTGGCTTATTCTTTTGATATTATGGTCGATGGAATGGAGTTTGAGCAATTTCGGCAATTTAGAATGGCTTTGCTTCCGGCAAGTGGTTTTCAGTCGGTGCAATTTCGTAAAATTGAGTTGTGCGCCACCGATTTTATTCATTTGATTAACAAAGATTATCAAACCAAACTCACCGATGTAACCAATACGGCACTGGCTTTTAAATATGTATATTGGAAACAAGGGGCAACGGACGAAAACACCGGCAAAGAAACCATTACTCTACAACATTTTTTGGAAAAATATGAAGAAGAATTTGTGGATTTGATTGACAAATACGAAAAGAAAAATCTTTGGCAGTGCTATCTCAAACTCAATGAAGACGAATCTACTGCTCAACTCAAAGAAGCTCTGCGTGAGTTTGATGTGTTGATTAATATTAATTGGCGACTTTCGCATTTTCGCTCGGCGGTGCGCTACCTCAAAACTAAAGGAGTGGCTCTGGAGGCTACCGGCGGCACCAATTGGCAAAAATACCTCCCGCCCCGCTTTCAAAAAATAATTTTCTACCCCGAACTATGGACACTCGAAGAAAAAGAAGATTGGGGTAGAGGTTGGGTAACTACCCAATTGGGGTTTGGCGGAGGCTAACCTCAGTTTACCCAAAAAATAGCTTTAGTTTTGAATGTTGTCCAGCATTACATCTTATGGACTACCAAAAATAAAGTAAACAATATTAATTGTTAAATAACTGATAATCAATGTATTGCATCAGCACACCGGCAAATCTTCAGCAATTCCCACTGTAAAATAATTGAACAAAAGTTTGATATTTTAACTTTTATATTTATAAAAATAGCAAAATACATAAATGATTGATAATCAATG
>JALONJ010000117.1 GCA_025455045.1 Microscillaceae bacterium
CATTGATTATCAATCATTTATGTATTTTGCTATTTTTATAAATATAAAAGTTAAAATATCAAACTTTTGTTCAATTATTTTACAGTGGGAATTGCTGAATGCACCCTTGACTGTATCTGCCTCGGGCTGATAATCAATTAGTTACATAAATTTGCTTGCTCTTATCCTATCTTTTTTACTCGATAAAAATATAAGTACCTGATTATCAATTAGTTATAATATTTTTTATATCAATTCAATATTTTTGAAATAATACCCAAGGTTTTAAAACCAAACATTGGCGGCTAATGCAGCAATGAAATCTATTTTTCCCAAATATTCTTTTCAAAATTTCATTTTACTTAGAACAAATTGACTTTTAATTCGTTTTTACAAAAAATACTCGGCATACATAATATTTTTGCCAAATTAATTGTAAATATTCGGTACGCATACTATTTTTGAAACATCACAAACGATTGCAGGAGTGTTTTTGGCATTTTTTGGCTTTTAAGTAATTGATTGTCAGTGTATTATAATTCAAAAAATACTTGCTTAAAATCAAAAACCAATTGATATACAAATAGTTATTTTGATAGATTTTGTTTGATAATTCTAATTTTTAAATAAATATAACAATGGCAGATAAATATTTTAGTTTACGCAACGTCAAGTTTATGATGAACGAGGTGTTCGACATTGAGGACATTCTCAAATACCCTCACTTTGCTCACCTTGACAAAGAAGCTGTAGGAATGATTTTGGACAGTGCTATCCAAATCGCCGACAACATTGCTCGTCCAGCATCGATTGATATGGATAAAAAACAAGCCGAGTTCGAGAATGGTGGCATCACCGTACACCCCAACGCCAAAAAATATATGAAAGCAATGGGCGAAGCCGGTCTGATTGGGGCAATTACCTCTATGGAAGATGGTGGCTCGCAGTTGCCCGTGTCTTTAACTTCGGTAAACGGTTATATCCACAGTGCCGCCAACAATGGTATCACTTCTTTCACCGGACTTACTTCGGGTGCTGCAAATTTGATTGTATCATTTGGCTCTGAGGAGTTGAAACAAACCTACCTACCCAAAATGTTTGGCGGAGAATGGCAAGGTACTATGTGCCTTACCGAGCCTCAAGCCGGTAGCTCATTGCATTACATTACCTCATCGGCTACTCCGACCGAAGAAGGCTATTATAAAATCAAAGGACACAAAATTTATATCACTTGTGGCGACCACGATGTAGAAAATGTGGTACATTTATATTTGGCAAAAATCGATGGCGCACCCGCCGGTACCAAAGGCATTTCCTTGTTTGTAGTTCCCAAAAAGCGCATCGAGAACGGACAATTGGTGGACAATGACGTAAAAACCATTGGTATTTTCCATAAAATGGGGCAAAAAGGCAGCCCGGCGATTCATCTCGAAGCCGGAGCGCACGGCGATTGCCGAGGCTGGTTGGTTGGTGAACCGCACAAAGGTTTGAGCTATATGTTTCAAATGATGAATGAAGCCCGCATTGGCGTAGGCGTAACCGGCGCGGCGATTGCTTCAGCGGCTTACTACCACTCTTTGCAATACGCGATGGAACGCCCTCAAGGACAAAAATTGAATATCAAAGGACAAGATGCCAACGCGCCCCAAACCTTGATTATCAATCACCCCGATGTAAAACGAATGTTGTTGTTCCAAAAAGCCATTTTTGAAGGCTCTTTGAGTTTGATTTGGCAAGTTGCGCGTTATGCCGACCTGTCGCACGTCTGCGAGGGCGAAGAAAAAGAAAAATATCAATTACTGCTCGATTTCCTCACGCCGGTAGTCAAAACCTACCCAACCGAAATGGGTATTCAATCGGTAAGTGCTGGTATGCAAGTATTTGGTGGTGGTGGCTACTGCGAAGACTTCCCACTTGAGAAACTATACCGCGATATTCGCATCACTGCCATTTATGAGGGTACAACCGGCATCCAATCTTTGGCTTTGTTGGGTAGAAATATCACAATGAAAAACGGCAAAGCGGCAATGGCTTACTTCCAAGAAGTGCAAAAAGCAATTGCTGATGCCCAAACTTATGATGAATTGAAAAAATATGCCGGTAAATTGGGCGAAGCCGCAATGAGCCTACAAAAAGTAACGCAGCACTTGGTATCGTTTGCAATGAAAGGCGAGGTAGAAAGATTCTTGGCAGATGCTACTTTGTATATGGAAATGTTTGGCATTGTAGCTGTAGCTTGGCAGTGGCTATTGCAAGGTACTGCCGCCAAAAAATCCTTGCTCAAAGGTGGCTTAACCGACGAAGATGTTGCCTTCTATGAAAGCAAAATTCATACAATGAAGTTTTTCTTTGCTTACGAAGTACCCAAAACCCTTGGCTTGGCAACTCGCCTAATGGACGAAGAAGTACTCACTACCGAAACAACTGTAGAAAGTGCTTTGTTTGTATAAATAATTGATTATCAGATAATTATAAGAAGCCTGAACTTAGTTTCGGGCTTTTTTTGTCGATATACAGATTAAGGCATTAGGAATTAATAATTAGGAATTAGAAATCGCATAATAAATTGATTTTCAATGAGTTATATTTTAAAAGTGTTACTTTATTCTGTTCTCATTACGAAGCCTTATCCAACTAAATAACTATGTAATGAATAGTGAATAATGTAAAGTGAATAATCAAGAGTTCAGACAGTTTTTGTAGGTAGCTGATAATCCGCCAGAGGCGAACACAGTCAGCACTTTGCGCCTTAGCGTCTTTGCGAGAAAATAGAACTGTATAGCAGGATTAATAAATCATTACAAAACCTATAACCAATTGATAATCAAACAGTTATGAATTTATCCTTCCTCAACTGCCCATTGTTTGAAAAATACCCAATCAATTTAGCCAAAAATTCATATATTAGGCTAATATATTGTATTTTTGCACTATTGAATTAAATTTTACAAATATGAATCACTTGCTCATTGACCAAGAAATAGACTTTCATAAAACTAGCAAAGCCGACCTCTTTGAATCGCCGGATTTTTATGGCATTGACGATTTATTGACCGAAGAACACAAAATGATTCGGGAGGCAGTGCGTGATTTTGTCAAGAAAGAAATTTCGCCTATCATTGAAGACTGCGCCCAAAAAGCCCAGTTTCCCCGTCAAATAGTCCGCAAATTTGGCGAAATTGGAGCTTTTGGTCCCACCGTTCCCACTGATTACAACCCCAATGGTGGACTTGATTACATCGCTTATGGCTTGATGATGCAAGAAATCGAGCGCGGTGATTCAGGAATGCGCTCTACGGCTTCGGTGCAAGGCTCTTTGGTTATGTTTCCGATTTATGCTTTTGGCTCCGAAGAACAAAGAAGAAAATATTTGCCCAAACTAGCCTCCGGCGAGTATTTGGGCTGCTTTGGCTTGACCGAACCCAACCACGGCTCCAACCCAAGCGGTATGACTACCCACTTCAAAGATATGGGCGATTATTACCTCTTAAACGGGGCAAAAATGTGGATATCCAACTCCCCCTACGCCGATGTAGCCGTAGTATGGGCAAAAAATGAGGAAGGAAGAATTCACGGATTAATTGTTGAAAAAGGAATGGAAGGCTTCTCAGCCCCCGAAATTCACAACAAATGGTCGTTGCGCGCCAGCATTACCGGCGAGTTGGTATTTCAAGATGTAAAAGTTCCCAAAGAAAATCTATTGCCCAACATTTCCGGCTTAAAAGGACCTTTGAAATGCCTCGACAATGCGCGCTATGGCATTGCTTGGGGTGCGCTCGGCGCGGCAATGGACTGCTACGATACCGCTTTGCGCTACGCCAAAGAGCGTATTCAGTTTGACCGCCCCATTGCCGGATTTCAACTCATTCAGAAAAAACTTGCCGAAATGCTCACCGAAATCACCAAAGCTCAATTGGTGTGCTGGCGATTGGGAATGTTGAAAAACGAAGGCAAAGCTACCACAGCTCAAATCTCGCTTGCCAAGCGCAACAATGTCGAAATTGCCCTCAATATCGCCCGCGAAGCTCGCCAAATTTTGGGCGGAATGGGTATTACGGGCGAATATTCGATTATGCGCCATTCAATGAACCTCGAATCGGTGGTTACGTACGAAGGCACGCACGATATTCATTTATTGATTCTCGGACACGAAATTACGGGTATTTCGGCGTTTCGCTAATATTTTTTATCCAAAGTCAAAAACCTCCATACTGTCCCCGTAAAAAATCTTGGGTTATTCAATGGAGGTTTTTGTTTTTGCCAACATTTTTGAAAATATTGGCAAATTCAAAATAACCTAATTTCAATCTTTGGGCGCGATTTCCGGCTGTCGTGTATAGAGCCGCACTTGCGGGTGTGCCTCTGGTAGCGTGGGCGTTGCAACACCCACGCTACCAGAGGCGCACCCGCAAGTGGGTCTCTCCCTTCGGCTTCCATCC
Source organism: Microscillaceae bacterium (assembly GCA_025455045.1). Classification (GTDB taxonomy): domain Bacteria; phylum Bacteroidota; class Bacteroidia; order Cytophagales; family Microscillaceae; genus JALONJ01. Next base: position 4,419 of record JALONJ010000117.1, read on the forward strand.
GGCGCGCAAATAACCCAGCTTATCCAACTACCTAATTGCGACAAATCCTCATTTTTGCTTCTATCATTTATAAAATTATAAATCACTGATTATCAGTATTTTACATATTTTACGCTAAGTTTTGCCTACCCAAAAACCAAAGTTTTCTCGTTCAATCGCTTAATTATCTTCCCGCCCCGGCTACCATAAATTTGAATTAAACTCAATAATTTTTAGCTTTGTAAGCTAAGAAATATTAAATCTCAAAAAGTCCAAAATGAAAAGAATCTACGGCACTTTAATTTGCTTTTTTTTGACCCTTGTAGCTTTTGCCCAAACCAAAAAACCGCTTTCGCACGAGGTTTATGATGGTTGGAACTCGATTTCGGAGCGTGGCGTGAGCAATGACGGCAAATGGATGTTTTATGTCATCAAACCCCAAGAAGGAGATGCCAATTTGGTGGCTCAAGATTTGGCAAACCCCAAAGACCGCACCAAAACCTTTGCGAGAGGTGAGCAAGGCAAATTGACCGAAGACTCGAGATTTGTAATTTTTAAAATCAAACCCCAACTGGATAGCACCAAAGCCCTACGCCGCAAAAAAACCAAAGAAGATAAACTTCCCAAAGACAGTTTGGGTATTTATGATTGGGCAAAAGATACGTTGGTCAAGATTCCGCGCGTAAAATCCTACCTCACCCCCAAAAAAGCCGCCGGTTGGCTTGCCTATCAATTGGAAGAGGAATTACCGATTTCTGCCAAAAAAACCGCCAAACCCGATACCGCCCAAAAAGCGGATACGTTGAAAAAAATTGACACCCAACCCGAAATCAAAAAAGTAAAAAACGAAATCGAAAAAAATAAATCGAGAAAAGAGAAAGAAAAAGAAAAAAATAATCCCAAAAATAAAGAAAAAGAAGAAAACCAGACCGAACAACCCATTGACTCGACCCAAAAACCCTTGAGCGAATTGGAAATTGCCCAGCAAAAAATCCAAGAATTGAATAATGAGTTAGAAAAAATCAAAAAAGAAAAAGCCGAAGCCGAAAAAAAGAAAAACGAAAAGCCCAAAAAAGCTCCCAAAAAAGAAGGTAAAGATACAGGTACGCGCCTCATTTTGAGAAACTTAGCTACTGCCAAACAAGATACTTTTTTATTTGTAACCGAATACATTTTTGATGAAAAAGCCACCAAATTGGCTTTTGCCTCCACCGGCAACGACACCACTTTCAAGGCTGGAGTTTATATTTTTGATTTGAAAAAAGGCGATTTGCAATGGGTTTTCCCCAAAGCCGGCAAGCACAAAAATCTGGTTTTTGATGAACAAGGGCAGCAATTGGCGTTTGTGGCTGATACCGATACCACCAAAAAGAACGAAAAAGCCCTCGTGCGCTATTGGGAACTTTATCATTGGCAAGAACGTACCAAAGAAGCCAGCCTTTTGGCGGATAAAAATACAATTAATCCAACTTGGCTAGTGAATGAATTTTATAAACTCAATTTCTCGAAAGATGGTTCTAAGCTCTTTTTTGGCACTAATCCTACACCGCCGATTAAAGATACCACTTTGCTGCCCGAAGAAATTGTAATGGTCGATGTATGGACGCACCGCGATGGCAAATTGCAACCGCAACAAAATGTAGAACTGAAAAACGAAGCCCAAAAATCGTACTTAGCGGTAGCTTATCCCAAACTTCGCAAAATTTATCAATTGGGTTCGCCCGATTTGCCTACCGTAGTGCCGAGTGGTGAAGGCAATGCCGATAATGCACTGGGAGTCAGTACTTTACCCTACGACAAAATAGCGGCTTGGGATGGTTATCCTGCCTATGTCGACCTCTATTTAGTGAATACCAAAGATGGCAAACGGCGCAAAATCAAAGAAAAACTCAAAGCCATTACGGGAATTTCGCCCGCCGGAAATTATTTGTATTGGTATTCGCCCGCCGATTCCAGTTGGTTTACTTACTCGATTCGCAGCAGTCAATTGGTTAATTTGACCAAAAATATTCGCAATAAATTTTATGACGAGTTGCACGATTCGCCCGAATTACCAAGTGCTTATGGCACAATGGGCTGGACCGAAAATGATGCCCAGTTTTTGATTTATGACCGGTATGATGCTTGGCAATTTGACCCCGAGAACCGCACGCCCGCCAAGCGCATTACCCAAAACGGGCGCGAAACTAAAATCACCTTCCGCTATGTGAGGCTTGACCCGGAGGAGAAATTTTTGAAGCTCGAGAATCCGATTTTATTTCGGGCTACCGACAATGAAACCAAAGCTGAGGGCTACTTTTCGTATCAATTGAATAAAAATGATGCCCCCCGCAAACTGATTTTTGACGATTATCATTTTGCTAATTTGACCAAAGCCAAAGAAGCCAATCGCTATGTGTTTACCCGCGAGAGCTTTACCGATTTCCCGGACTTGTATGTGTCGGATAATAGTTTTACCAAACTCAATCGCTTGAGCAATGCCAATCCACAACAAAGTAAATACTACTGGGGCAGTGTCGAGTTGGTCAAATGGACAAGTCTGAATGGCGAAGAACTGCAGGGCTTGCTCTATAAACCCGAAGGCTTTGACCCGGGCAAAAAATACCCAATGGTGGTTTATTATTATGAGCGCGACAGCGATTTATTGCATTATTACACCACGCCCGCCCCAAGTGCTTCTACGGTCAATGAAACGATGTTTACCAGCAATGGCTACTTGATTTTTGACCCCGATATTCCTTACAAAATTGGGCATCCGGGGCAGAGTGCTTATGATGCCATCGTGTCGGGAGTTTCGCATTTGATTGGGCAAGGCTTTGTCGACCGCGATAAAATCGGCTTGCAAGGGCAAAGTTGGGGTGGCTATCAAACGGTGCATCTCATTACGCGCACCGACCTGTTTGCTTGCGCGATGGCGGGCGCGCCGGTGGTAAATATGACCAGTGCTTATGGGGGGATTCGTTATGGAACCGGCTTTAGCCGAATGTTTCAATACGAAAAATCGCAAAGTCGCATTGGGGCTACTTTGTGGGAAAAACCCTTGCTGTATTTAGAAAACTCCCCGCTTTTTCACTTGGATAAAGTAAAAACCCCGCTTTTGATAATGCACAACGACAAAGACGGTGCCGTACCTTATACTCAAGGCATTGAATTGTTTATGGGTTTGAAACGATTGGGCAAGCCCGTTTGGATGCTCACTTATAACGAAGAAGACCACAACCTTATCCAACGCAAAAACCGCAAAGACCTGTCAGTCCGAATGATGCAGTTTTTTGACTACTACCTCAAATACGCCCCCGAACCCTACTGGATGCGAAACGGCGTGCCAGCCAACGAGAAGGGAATTAATAAAAGATATGAATTGATGGGAGAGAAGTAAGTGGTTGATAATTAGATAGTTATAGCATAGTTAGATAGTTGTTTCTCCGTTGTTGGTGCGTAGAAAAATGTCGTTGCACGGTTAATTATTATTCTTTTCGAACATTTTTCGCCACCAACAACTGCGTGTAAAATTTAAAAAAAATTATTGTTTTGCTAAATTTATTTTTATATTTAAAGAGTTTTTCTTAGTTTTTTTACAATCAACCTTTTCAAAACAATGACCGAAAACCGCATTTCTATTGCTCTCTCGGCTCAGGATTTAGCTGAGATACAAACCGCTATCCAAACTTTGCAAGCCAAGTTGCAACCCCTGTTGATCGCTTTAGATGCTGGCGACAAAAACGCCCTTGCCAAAATGAAAGACAAAAGTGTACCTTTTGTCGAAAAAGTATTGCAATACGCACAGACCAACCCAACTTTTGTTCCGGCTTATTTGAATATAGTCGAAATGAAAAAAGATTTTGATGCGTTTACTGCCCTTAACAACATTTTGCGACCACTTACCCAAATATCCAAAAATTTAGATGATACCTCAGTATTGTGCGGAAGCGAGGCTTATACTGCCGCCCTTACTTATTACAACTCCGTAAAACAAGCCGCTAAAATGAAAGTGCCGGGCGCACAGGCTATTTATGATGACCTTAGCGTAAGATTTGAAGCCCAAAAAGCTACCCAAAAAAAACCTGATGCTACCAATTAGGTAAACCAAACTATTTTAATTATCAATACATTTATTATTTTAATAAACAAAGCTACCTTTTGGGTAGCTTTGTTTAACTAAAACATAACTCTTTGATTTATTATAATCGCTTTGGTTATTCATTTTACTCAAATGATGAGCAAATAGTATCTTTAACTTATTTTATTTATATATTCTATGACCAATAAAAAGCAAGCATTAATTAAAATTAAAATTTTAATTGAAAAATTTAAAAAAGGTTACACTTCTTATAAATTGCCCCAATACAAAGAAGACCGTTTAAGAATTGATTTTATTGACCCTTTTTGGGAAGCTTTGGGTTGGGATGTAAAAAATGAAAAAGAACTTCCTGAAACTTATCGGGAAGTGATTTATGAAGACCGAGTAGTATTTCGTACCGATGATAACGTTACGACCAAAGAACCTGATTATGCTTTTACGGTCAATGGGGAGCGCAAATTTTTTGTAGAAGTAAAAAAACCGTCCGTAGTAATTCACGATGACCCCAAACCCGCTATTCAAGTACGTTTGTATGGTTGGAACGCCAACTTAGGAATATCTTTAGTATCAGATTTTGAAGAATTAGCTATTTATGATTGCAATAAAAAACCCAAAAAATATGACCGAGCCGGAGATTCAAGAATAGAATACTTAAAATATGATACAGACTATGAAAATAGATTTGATTTTATTTGGGATACGTTTTCTAGAGAGGCAGTCTTTAAGGGTAGTTTGGATAAATACGCTAAAATTGATAAAAAAGGTTCAGAAACCGTAGATACCGAGTTTTTAAAACAAATGAATCAGTGGCGAAAATTATTGGCTGACGGCATTGCTCATAAAAACCCTAAACTAACCGAAGAAGAAATCCGCTTTGCCGTGCAAATGCTTTTGGATAGAGTTATTTTCTTAAGAATTTGCGAAGACCGAGAAATTGAAACGTATAAAACTTTGTTTAATATAGCCCACGAAACCGATCATATTCACTCGCAAATTTTTGCTTATTTTAAGACAGCCGCAAGTAAATATAATTCGGGTTTATTTGAGTTTAAAATCAAAGATACCCTTACCGAAACTTTGCAAGTACCCGACCAAACTTGGCAAATTGTAATCAAAGATATGTATTTTCCTGAGTCACCGTTTTTATTCAAAATCATTCCCGCCGATATATTGGGCAATGTGTATGAGCAATTTTTGGGTAAACAAATTATTTTGAAAGGACGACTAAGCCGAGAAATAGAAATTGATTACAAACCCGAAGTTCGCAAAGCCGGAGGGGTGTATTATACACCCCAATACATCGTGCGATATATTGTAGAAAACACCCTAGGCAAACTACTAGAAGGGAAAACACCAACTGAAGTAGATAAACTTAAAATAGTTGACCCTTCGTGTGGCTCAGGTTCATTTTTAATTCAAGCTTATCAATATTTACTCAATTGGTATCAAGATTATTATTATAAGCTCTATAAAAAACAAGCCCAAGCTCGATTGGGTGAAAAAAACGCTGCTAAAACCAATAAAGCCCAAATTACCAATTTTGACCTTATACTTACCCCCGATGGTAAGCTGACTACTGCCGAAAAGAAACGTATCTTGCTCAATTCTATTTATGGAGTAGATATAGATGAGCAAGCCGTAGAAGTAACCAAACTCAACTTACTCTTAAAAGCCCTTGAAGGCGAAACTAATGCCTCTATTGAAACCCAAGTGAAGATTAGACGAGAAAAGGTACTGGCTGACTTAGACAAGAATATAAAAGTCGGCAATAGCTTGATAGGCAAAGATTACAAAGATAAATCGGTAAAACCTTTTGATTGGGAAACTGCCTTCGTGGAAGTATTTCGACAAGGTGGCTTTGATTGTGTGATTGGCAATCCGCCGTATAGAACACTTCAATTAGGGAAAAAGCAAGAATCTACGGATAAAATTATTCTTGACTACTTTCAAAAAAAGTATATTAATTCTTTTGAATATAAAGTTAATTTATATGCCTTATTCATTGAAAAAATGTTAGAAGTTGTGAGAAACACAGGCTTCTTTTCATTTATAGTTCCTAATTCTTTATATAATGCTTTTACATTTAAAAAACTAAGAAAACATTTATTGGAAAAAGGGGTTTTTAATATTTTGATGGATTTAAGATATAAAGTTTTTGGGGATGCAGAAATTGGTGGAAATGCAGTCTTTATATATACAAAAAATAAAGATATAAATAATTCTGAAATGGCTAGTGAAAGCTTAATTATAACTATAAATACGGCAGAAGAATTTGAAAATCCAATTGTTTTTAAAGTTAATCATCAAAATTTTTATCAAGCACCTAATTATAATTTGAATTTTGAAATTAAATCAAACACTATTCTTGATAAAATTAAAAAAGTAAATACAATAGAACTTGGTAAGATTACTAAAATATATCAAGGGATAATTACTGGAGATAATAAAAACTTTCTTTCTAATGTTGTTCAAAATAATAAATGGCAACCTATTTTACGAGGAAGAGATGTTAATCGCTATAATATAGAGTTTGATAATACGTATATTTATTATGAACCAAGTAAGCTATGGAGCAATACAAACATTGAAATGTTTAAAGTGAAGGAAAAAATAATTAGTCGACAAACTAGTGATAGATTAGTAGCATCACTAGATGTAGAGGAGTATTTCTCACTCGATAGTACACACGTAATTCATTTGAAAGAAAATATATTTGATATAAAGTATTTGTTAGGCATTTATAATTCAACTCTTCTAAATTTTATTTATCAAAGTAGTGTTAAAGAGATAGGAAGAGTTTTTGCACAAGTAAAAGTTATAAACTTAAAACCATTACCAATTAAACTTATTGATTTAAAAAACAAAGCCGAAAAAAAACTCCACGACCAAATTGTAGAGCTAGTCGCGGAGATGCTGGAGCTACAAAAGGCGGTTCGGCAGGTAGGCTTACTCCCCAACAAGCGCGCCGAGCTAGAAGATGATATACGATATACCGATAATCAAATAGATAAACTGGTGTATCAATTGTACGAACTAACCCCCGAAGAAATCAAATTGGTAGAAGGTTGAGGCTTTTGGAGAGGATTCGAGAGCTAGGCAAGGTTTAAAACAAACAATAAAATGTTTTTGTTTTTAGCGTATTTTTATTAATTTGGCGTTTAAGTTTATTTTTATTCAAGCAATGAGTGCCATCAAACCCCCAAAAAGTAAATCAAACAAAAAGCCTTATCAATTCAAAGAGTCGGATTATATGGATACGATAATGATATACCGCGATGAGGCGAGCTTTCGTTTAGAAACCGAAAAAGCGGCTCATCAATCATTAAATCAGTTAAAAAAGGCTTATTTATTTACCTTACAAAGCAAAGGAGTAGCCCAATTATTTAATAATCCTTATACCCTTTGGATTTACGAACAAGAAGAAGAAGTTTATCGAGATGCTTTGTTATTTCAGCTCGAAAAATTACGAGCGTTTTTATAAAATCAATCATTCGTAAAGTTTCGATGTTTCAATGTCCTAAGATTATGTCGTTGTTGGTCCGTAGATTAATGCTGACGAATTTTAGATAATAGCTGACTGTTTAGTCCAGCATTTTTCGCCACCAACAACTCGTAGCACCAGCCGTTGTTGGTGGCGAAAAATACCCGAAAAAGTAGCAATTATATTCAAAATTAAGTGGTTTTTTAAAAATAAGCCGATTTTATAGAGGCTGTTGGTCTTGTTGTGTGGGGTTTGAGTTGAAAAGGTTTCTTGAATTTAGCCCGCAATTTCTAAATCAAAAACGGCGTGAAAATTGGCATAATTATCATCGCATTTTGCTACTTATACACTTAATTGATAAGTTTACAAATAAATAAAAAAATACAATGAACAAAATTTACAAATTTAGCCTCAGCCTTGCGCTGATGAGTATGTTAGCCTGTGGCGGAGCATCGGAGAAGAAAACCACTGAAAACAAAACGGATTCTAGCGAAATAAAAACCGAAAATAAACCCAAAGAACCCGAGGCAAAAGAGTCTTCTGAAAAAGATGGCGTATTGACTCGTTCTTTGGTGGGGGCTTGGGAGATGCAAGAAAGTGAGGGAAAAACAAATTTTACCCGAATGGATTTTAAAGAAGATGCCAAAAGCTTTGAAGGGGGCGGAGGTATGTTTGCGGCAGAAGGTACTTACACAGTCGAAAATGGCAAGCTGATTATCAAAACTAAAGGAACCGTTCCTGACCCGGAAATTGGGAAGGAATTTAATGAAACCTTCACCATAGTGCAAATTACGGACACAATGCCTTATAAACTTACGCTCAAAGACGCGGAGGGCAAAGTGCTTAATTTTGCTTTGACAGCCTCTTATGGTGATTAGGCTTGATTTATATTTTTCGAGGAATCAATTTTGTAATCACTTGATTTTCAGATACTTATAGGTTCTTGCGTTTAGACAAAAACTCCGTTCCTTCTTCACTAAGAAGAACAGGGCATTTGTCCACATTGACAAAGGCAAAAAAGGTTTTACTTTTTTTTAATAGACTAATATTTGCCTAATTTTTGCGTTAGCATTATAAATATTTACCTTATTTCTCACGCTTTAATAATCGCAAACTGTATGTTAAAAATTACTTTGTTAGGGGCTGTTTTTTTTATGTTTTCCTTTTTTACAATGGCGCAAACCGGACAAGCTTATACCTCAAAAGGGGGCGAAGAACTTCTTGCCGGCTTCGATGGTGTATACTATTATAGCAACAAAAAAATGAGTCCAAAAAAACTTGAAATAATATTTAGTGATGACGAAACCCTCAAGTTTAAATTTGCCAACTCAAAAGACAAAAACGTGTATGTTTTTACAATCGAGTGGAAGTGCGAAAAAGTTAGTGCTTATATACGCATCAACCCTGATAAGTCTAAAACCCGTTTTGAAAGCTCATCTGACCCCTGTTTTGGTCGCTAAGAAGCTGTTTTAAAATATATTAAAGGGCAATTTTTAGGCTTCAAAAAAATAGACATTGGCTAAAAAGATTTAATTTTGTTTAGTCAAACCAATCAAACAATTTATCCA
>JALONJ010000118.1 GCA_025455045.1 Microscillaceae bacterium
ACGAGGATCTTGAACGCTTGAAAAGAAGTTTGATAATTCCATCACAATATTTTATTTCGCAAAGATATTCCTTTTTTTTAGAAATTAACATTACTGCGGGCTGGGCGCAGGCGTATAGCTTGTAGAAGCTCTGGGGGCTGAGTTGCTGGCTTCGGTGCATACCCCATACACCTCGAGCGTTTTGGTTTCGTTGGGTTGGAGATTTACGAGTAGGTCTTCGGTAGTTATAATATCCTGATAATCAGCAGGTTGTGAAACAAAATAAGCTCCAGCTTCAAGGCTGATGCTGAGAGCAGTTTTTTGCAAATTTTTGAGTTTGATGATTAAAGGTTTCAAATAATGAACACTTTTGTCGTTACCGGCAAAACTTGCCTCTACTTGTTGTTTTTGCCAAGCCTGCGTCAAACTGACCGGCACTTGCGCATTGGCTAGTGTAACCGTTGCCAAGCCAAAAATCATTAGCCAAATTTTTTTCATATTTCAACCTGTTTTTTTAGTTTGATACGTGTTTTTGGTGGTTGAGGGTTGAATAATTCCATAATTTTGGGTTTTATACAAACTGATACCAAGAAATTCGCACCCTCACCGGTTTTTGAGATGGACTATGATTGGGCAAAATGCGCTGAATCATCTACGTTATAGATAAATCAATAAGAAAGTTTGAATTGCTTATTTTGCCTAGATAATGAATGTATCAGCCTGATAATCAACATTTTACACTTTAAAAATAAATGATGGACAGCTAGTAAAAAATTTTCTCACAAAATTATTTTCTTATCATATAAGATATTCTATATTAATTTTATAAGTTTGTGCCTCTGTTAAAACCACCACGTTCTTGAACTTAAAACGACTTTAACAATTATGTTTCAAAGACTATTTAAATCATTTGTAATCCTCTGCTTGGTTGTCTTGTATGCTTGCGGAGGCGGCGAAACCAAAAAAGATACAACCGAAGATACCGCCAAAGCGGGCGAAAACAAGGAAAAACTCCAAAAAATATTGGCTGATGTTCCTGAACCCTCTGAGCTTCCGGCACAATTGAAAAAAACCGGAGCTGATTTCAACGAAAAATTTGCCAACGCTCCTGCCAATGTGGAGAAGTACAAGACCACCAACTTTAAGGCAGCACTCAACCTGGGTGTATATGCTACCGATGTAGGTTATGTATCGGTGTATGAAAAAGTACAAAATGCTTTGGAATACATCAAAGCCGTCAAATCATTGGGTGATAAACTCAACATCACAAGTGCATTTGACCCCAAATTGCAAGAAAGATTTGAAAAAAATCTTAAAAATGTCGACAGCCTCACCAAAATCATTGATGAGTCATTGGCAAAGTCCGATGCCTACCTCAAAGACCAAGAGCGTAGCAATGTAGCTACTTTGATTTTTGCGGGTACTTTTGTCGAGGGTGTGTATATTGCCACCCAATTGGTGAGTACCTACCCCAAAGACCTTTTGCCCGAAGATGCCAAAAATGAAGTTTTGATTGATATTGTTCGCTTGGTACTTGACCAAGAAAAAACCTTGGGCGACTTGCTCAACGCGCTCAAAGGCTTGGAAAAATCTGAAGATAGCGACAAATTGATTGCGCAATTGGAAGATTTGCAAAAACTATACAAAGCCTTAGACATTCAAGAAAAAATCAAGAACAATCAAGGCGGTTTGATTATTACCGACAAAACCATTCAAGGAATTACCGAAAAAGTCAAAGAAATCCGCAACAGTATTGTATCATAACTCATTGATAATCAGTGAATTAATAAAAACGCCAATTCTAAAAAAATTGGCGTTTTTTTGTTATCTTTGTTATCCAATCAGGGGCATTTGTGGCAAAATGGAAGATATGAAGTGGTTTATATATAACATATTGATTATCAATTACTTAATTCGCCAGTATTTCAATAATTGCCCCTCCTCACTTAAATACAATGTTTCTTCATTAAAATCAAACTAAAATTATGTCAGTAAAAGAAATCACCGTGAGCGAACTCAAAACAATGCAAGACAATCAAGCTGATTTTCAGTTGATTGATGTCCGTGAACCTTATGAGTATGAAATCGCCAATTTGGGGGGTGAGCTAGTACCTTTGGCTACCATATTGGACTACGCCGAAAACATCTCGCGGGATAAAAAAGTAGTTGTGCATTGTCGAAGCGGGGCGCGCAGTGCCAATGCCATTTTAATTCTCCAAAACAAGCACGGTTTTGACAATCTTTATAACCTCAAGGGCGGTATTTTGGCGTATGCCGATGAAATTGATAGTTCATTGACCAAATACTAAACCATTGCGCTAAGCCTCCTTCCTCGGAGGCTTTTGTGGTGTTTGGGGGATTGTATCATAGCTCAAAGCCCAGCCAAAGAATATCGTCTCTTTGGCTTGTCCCTTGCATATGGTTGTCCAAAATCTCCTCAAGTAAGTTTTGCTGAGTAGCAAAAGACTGTTGATGCTGGCTTTCAATAAATTGCTTTAATTTCTTTTCGCTCAAACGTTTTCGATTTACATCATTTTGGTCTGGCAATCCATCTGTTCCGACATAAACTTTAGTTCCTCGTTCAACAACCCACGTATGATTCTCAAAAATAATCCGCTCGTTTTGAATACCACCAATCGCTCGTCTTGAGCCTTTGATAGTTTCCAAAGTTTCGGTTTGTGGTTTTAACAAAAAAATATCTTGCTTTGCCCCCGCCCAATTGACAAGTAATTGATTATCGAGATTATCAGTCCAAGTGATAATATTAGCGTCCATTCCATTGTAGTTTTCTGTTTCCTTCTGTCGCAGGACAATGGTTACTTCCTCGTGCAGTTTGGCAAGAATTTCACTGGGTTGGGTAATTTTCCACACCCGAATAATTTTATCGAGCAAATTATTGGCTATCAGAGTCATAAAAGCCCCGGGTACTCCGTGTCCGGTACAATCAGCCACTACCAATATTTTGAGGTTATCAATCTCATTTAGCCAAAAAAAATCGCCAGATACTCCATCTTTGGGGCGAAAAATCAATAAATACTCGCCAAATATTTTATCTAGCTTGGCTTGATAAGGCAGTATAGCCTGTTGAATCAACATCGCCGCATTGATACTACTTCTAACCTGTCGATTATACTCTTCCAATTCTTTATTTTTTTGTTCAATAAAATCTCTTTGGGCTAATATTTCTTCTTGATTTTGGAACAGTTCTTCATTCTGCGATTCAATTTCATTGTTTTGTTCAATAATTTGATGATTTTGAGCTTTCAACCTTTGGGCGGTTTTTCGAGCATTCATTAAACCCACCCCCACCAGGAGTAAAATAGCCGCAATCAATCCAATAATCAAATAACTATATTGCCTTAGCGATTTTTCGCTCTCGAGTTGTTTTTTTTGCGCTTCTTGGGCTTGTTCGGAAACTTGTCGGGCTTTTTGTTCTTTTTCACGTTCAATACGTTCTTTATCTGCCAAGAGTTTCTGGCGGTCAGCTTCGCCTTTGCGGGTTTCTGCAAGTAGTCTTTCTTGGTCAGCAATGGCTTTTTGTTTAGTAATTTCCAGCAATTGCTCGGCATTTCTTTTTTCCGCCAATTCACGCTTGAGTTGTTCTTGTTGCATTTCTTGATTGCGCTTTAAAAGAGCCAATTCATTTTCTTTTAGCTTAAGGTCTTGTTCTTGCCTTTGCCTCTCTAGCTCCGATTGCCGCAAGTCAGCCGCTTGTTTTTCTTTTTCGGCAATAAGCGATTTTAATTCATTTTCTTTTTTCTCGATATTAATTTGCTCCTCAAGCAATGCTTGTTTGGCTAGTCTTTCTTTTTCGCTCAATTTATCTTTTAAATCTTGTAATAAGCGCAAATATTTTTGAGACTCTTTGAAGTCACCATCTTGTTGATAAGCCTCCGCGAGTATTTGATAGCTCTCTAACAAAGCTTTTCCGTCATTGATGGGCAAGGCAATATCCACTGATTTTAACGCATTGCTAATCGCCAAATCATTTTTATTGCTGATATAATGATTAGCGGCTATATAATTGAGGCTGTGGGCTTGTTGAGATTTATTGCCCTGCTTTTGGTATAGGACAAAGGCATCATTAAAATATTGATTGGCGATCTTGAAATCTCGCAAATAAGAATAAGTAACGCCGGTATTGGTCAATAAAATAGCCTTTGAATTGGCATTATTGACACTTTGGCTATATTGACGGCTGATAGTCAAGGCTTTTTGATAATATTCCAAAGACTTGTTTTTATCTCCATTTTCTTTATGCAAATAACCAAGATTGTTATAAGCCTCAATCATACCAAGCTGATTGTTTTGGCTTTGATTGATTTGCAATATTTTGTTGCTAATCGCCAGAGCTTGGGGATAGTCTTTTTTAACTCGGTAAAGAGCCGTCAGATAATTTAAGCTTGATAGTTGCGCATTAGGGTTGTTGCTTTGTTGTTGGCGAGCCAAAATCAATTCATACTGCCCTATGGCTTGGTCAAAACTCTCAATTTGCGTATAAGCATAGGCTATTTCGGCTCGGGTTTGCAAAATGTAGCTTTCTGAATCATTGTTAGCTATTTGTAAATTAAGAGCTTGAGTAAAGTAATCAATAGATTTGTTATAGGCTTTTTGATTTTGGTAAAAAGCCCCAATTTTTTTCAATAAAATTATCTTCTCAATCGGATTGGTAGTTTTATTCAAATTAGTCATCAAGTCGTTGAGTTCTTGAGCTTGACAAACCTCCATAAGCAAGCTGATAGCCATAAAAACTAGAGCAATTATCTTTATTTGATGAAAAGAAAGAATTTTTTTGAACATATAATTAGAAAAATTTAATTAAACTTAATCTTTAAAACTGATAGCTCACTCCCCCATTGATTAATCGAGCAGTTTGGTCAGTAAATAGGTATTCATAGCTTCTCCGATTTAGCATATTTCTCACATTGATATAAAATAAAAATTCTTTGGTGGGGCGATAAGAAAACTTAGCATTTAAAATGAATTTTTGCGCTACTTGAGCAAGGGTTGGGGGTCTTTGCAAACTTGGGTCAAGGACTCCAACCGTAATATCTGAGATATGCGACAATTCTTGCCGGTCAAAGAAATAAGCATTGAGGTTGAAATTAAACTTTTTGAAAGCGTAATTAGCCATCAGCCCTCCATAAAAGGCGGGAGTTCCTCGTAGATTTTTAATTTCTCGCAACGATAGATAGTTATTCTCTCCACTTGGGTCAAGCTCAGGGTCAATATTGGAAGGGGAGAAATTTTTGATACTCGTTTGCTGCCAAGTAACAAAGACTTTGGTGATTAGTTTCGACAATGGTTTGTACTCCAGCGCAAGGCTTATGCCTTGTTGATAAGCTATAGCCGGAATATTGGTTTGGGTAAATGTAGGATTGAGAATAACACCTACATTGGGATTAAAAGTAGTATCGATGTCGAAGATAAGCGAAGTGTAATCTCTTACATTGGCATTGAAATATTCAAAATCTAGGGAAAATTTTTCATTTACCAAAAATCTATAGCCTATATCCAAACTTCGAGAATTTCTCAATTTCAAATTTGGATTCCCCTTGGCAACAGTTTGGAGATAGATGGGTATAGGCGCAGTAGCCACCTGCGACCGACCATCGCGGTAATTGGTATAAATTTCTGAAAAAAAAGCCCCTCGGTTAGCTTGCCCATACGAAATCCGCAACAAATGCTTGACACCGATTTTATAAGTAGCGGCAAACTGATAAGCCAGATAAGCATACGAAGTATCTACTTGCGCCTCGCCAAAAATATTTCCATCATCCTCGATATCAAAATTTTCAAGCCGACCCGAAGCTATCAACCTTAGGTTTTTGTGTTGAAAATCAAGCCTTAATGACGGGCTTAAAATTTTAATATCTTTTGCGCCATTCAAAATACCGGTTTCTCGAGTTTCATCAATTATTTTAAAATATTTGGTATCATCATAACGAATATACTTGTAGCTCAAGCCGGGCTTGATACTCAAGCCACCCCAAGTAAAATTATAATCCGATTGAATATCCAACACCTTGAGGTCAAACTCAGCCCCAATTGACTCGATGCCGGGTTCTTGTTTACCAAAAAGATAAGATACTTGCAAATTTCCGTTCTTGATTTGGCTTTTCAAATCTAAGTAGCCGGTGTTGGAGGTCATTGCGGATAAAGGCGTAAAACCGTTTTCGGCAAAGGGTCTAACCGTGTATGAGTTTTCAAAACCGGCGGATAAATCAAAGTTAACAAACGAATTGGGCTGATAGCTCAAATAGCTATTGAATCCTACTTTATTCAATGAAGTTTTGTATTGTGGGTACTTACGCACTAAGGTTTCAAGCCCCCTAATCACCGAGGCTGTTTGGAAATTGACAATGGAGTCGGTTTCCAGATTTACAAACCTTTGGTCGCGGAAAGAATAAAATTCTTGGCTGATTCTTTCTCTTTTGGTGTAATTGAAGGAGCTGAGAAATTGAAATTTATTGTTTGGCGCAAAACCTGCCGATGCGCTGGCTCGTAGGGTATTGAAATTACCCAACTCTAAGTTTCCTGAAGAATAAAAACCCTCTTTGGTGATTTTTTTGGTGATTATATTGATGACTCCCGTAACCGCGTTGCTACCATACAGAGCCGAGGCCGGTCCTCTTACCAGTTCTATTCTCTCTACATCATTAATATCAATCGGGAGAGCTTCCCAAAATGTTCCACCCGAAAAGTAATTGAAAATGGGGCGATTATTAATCATTACCAATGAGTTGCTATTATCAGCCACATACAAATCAGAACCCGGTGGGGTATTATTAAACCCCCTGATATGAATATCATAATTACCCGAAGTCGTTTCTCGAACAATGACACTAGGCAATAAGCGGAGGGCTTCCATAATGCTCAAAGCCCCCGATTGGATTATCTCTTCTCGAGTAACAACTGCCACCGCCACCGGAGCATCAAAAATATTTTCCGCTTTTTTAGAAGCACTATAAATCTCGGTAGTAGCAGTACTTTTGATGGGTTGTTTTAGTAGCTCGGTTACAGTAGATTGAAATAAATTAGCGGAGGTATCAATTTGCCCATATAAAGAGCCTACCCAAAAACTTTTTAATAAAATGACGGACAAAATAAAAATTAGAAATTTCATATTATTTGAACTACTAGATGAATAGTCAGAAAAGTCGGTATTACTCATAACTTATCAGCCAAAATTGTTACGAGTAATTTTATAAATAACTGATTATCAATTACTTATAATAATAATCATTGGCTCTATTCCTTGTAATTAGATAAATAGCCTTTTTAAATTTAGTACTTTTACCCAAATAATAATAGTAAATGAGCCGATTATTTTTATTCTCTAACTACAATATTTTATAGATATTTTGCAACTCATTGATTATCAGGTATTTATGAAATTTATAACTTCTAATCAATCGTTTGACTTTCTATTATTTAACTTTCTTCTCCCGCTTATGGCAGGGCAAGGGTAACGAAAACTCAGAGCTGAAAACTTTATGCCCCTTACAATTACACATTATCAAAAAAATAATGCGAAATACTGATTTTCCTTACTATGTAGGGTTTTGTGTAAAAACTTTATAAAATATAGGGGCTTATGCCCTAGCTTTGCAGGCTTTGGCTTAGGTAAATAACCTATTTAGCTAGGCAAACAGTTTTTTTCTATCGGTAAGCGTAAAATAATTGTTTTTTAGCATAGTATTTGGTAAAACCCGACAATGTGCATTTAATCCATTTGAAACAAAACTTATAACAATTTATTTTACTCATCTAACATCTTCAAACCAATAATTATTTTGAAAAGGACTACCTTAAACTCCATAGAGCGCAAAATGCTACGCAATGAAAAAGTAATAGAAGCTTTGGCAAAAAATGAATATTTGGGAATATTTACGTTTGACAAAGATTTTCAAATCAAAAACTGGAGTACCAAAATGGAACAACTTTTTGGACTTCCGGCAGGCAAAGTCTTGAATCATAATTTATTGGCACTTTTGAGCAATGCCAAACCCAATTTGAGTATTTCGGTTTTGGAAAAGCTGTTGCAATCCAGAAAAATCAATATCAAAAATGGCGAATATAGCCTCAATGGAACTTCGGATGTTATCAACTTTGAGGCTAGTCTAGCTCCCGTGTACAATGAAACCCAAGAGCTACAAGGCGGAATTGGAATGGTGTGGGACGTAACCGAAAACCGCCATCATCAACAAATACTCTGGGAAAGTGAACATCGTTTTCAAAACCTTGCCGACCACGCGCCGGTCTTGATTTGGTTGATGAGTCCCAACTCCCGAGCCAGTTATTTCAATCAAACTTGGCTCGACTTTACCGGCAAAGACCTTATGAATGAATTGGGCTTGGGCTGGCTACGCAATGTCCACGCCGATGATGTAGCTTATTGCCTCAGTTACTATGCCCTAGCCAATGAGCAAAAAACCGAGTTTGAGATAGAATTTCGACTATTGCGCCACGATGGAGTATATCGTTGGATGCTGGCAAAAGGTGTACCGCGCTGGCTTGATAATGGGCATTTTGTCGGTTATATGGGCAGTTGTATCGATATCAGCGATATGCGCCGGTTATCGGAGGCAAAACTTGAGGCTTCCGAAAACTTGCTCAACAACCTCATTTCGGGTGTTGAAACCCCGATTACGGCTTTGGATTTAGATTTCAATTTTTTGCTATCCAACCAAGCGCACGATGCGCTGCTGAAGCAATTATTTGAAATAGAAGTCGGAGTGGGCGATAATTATATTGCCAAACTGAGTCATTTGCCCAAAGCCCAACAGCACCAGCAATCCATTTGGCAAAGGGCTTTGGGTGGCGAAAAATTTACAATCCTTGAAAAAATTGACAACCCCATTCTACCCCACCCGCGTTATTATGAAGTGAGTTACGCGCCTTTGCTCAACAAACAGCAAGTGCAGGTAGGCGCAACGGCTATATCAAGAGATGTAACCGAGAAAAAAATTCAAGAAAATCGAATTGCCGAACTCTTAGAAATTCAAACCAATCTCATCGAGGGCTTGGAACGCCAAAACAAAGAATTGGCAATGCAAGAAGAAGAAATCCGCCAAGCCAATGAAGAACTGCTCCGCACCAACAATCGCCTGAGCTTTGAGCGACAAAGATTGGTAAAAATAGCCCGCCAACTCCAAGAGCGTAATTTTGAACTAGACCAAATTATGTACAAAACCTCGCACGATATACGCTCACCGATTGCTTCGGTGTTGGGCTTGCTTAATATTATCAAGGAAGAAACCAATACCGAAAAAATCCGAGAATATTTGAATTTTATTGAGAAACGCACCCTCAATTTAGACTATTTTACGCGCTCAATGCTCAACTATGGCAAATCGCAACGTGGAGATTTAGATGTGCAAGTAGTTGATTTTCAATGTATTATCAATCAATCATTTAGCAATTTACAGTTTTTGCCAACTTTTGACCGCTTACAAAAAACTGTTGCGATTGAAGGCGACACCCAAGCATTTTATTCCGATGAATTTCGATTGCTGGTCGTATTTGGCAATATCATTTCTAATGCAATCAAATATCAAAAAAACCTTGATAAACGCAGCTTCTTAAAAATCCATATTCAAATCACCCCCCAAAATGCCACCATCACCTTCAAAGACAATGGTATCGGCATTAGCGAAGAACATTTGAACAGAGTATTTGATATGTTTTACCGCGCTACCGACAAAAGCGACGGCTCAGGATTGGGTATGTATATCGTAAAACAAACCATTAAGAAATTAAAAGGCAAAATCCGCCTCAAAAGCCGCCTCAATCGTGGTACAATACTCACCATAGTATTGCCCAATTTGCTCGAGAAAGCCAAATCATTGTAAAAAGCAAAAATTTCTTCAGTACTTTTCAGCAAAAATTGTAACGCAGGCTGCCAGCCTGCGCGCGTAAGTGGCTTTGGGCAATTTCTAAACTAAACAATTCCTGAAAAGTATTGAAAAACCAAGCAAAAATTACAATCACCTCATTATCAGTACTTTACAATATCACTGCTCATAAATTCAAAAAAAATACTCGGCTTGCCGACTATTTTTAAACTTTTGCTTTAGTTTTCAGGTTATAATTTTTAATTTCACACCCGAAATAATATTTGCCGGTGAAGATAAAGAGATTTGACAATAAAAAATATTGTAATTACCTGATAATCAATTGATTACACAATATTTTTATACTCAAATCACCTCTTTTCAATCACCCAATTCTATTTCAAAGTATTTTTTAAATTCAATTTTATCTTTAAAAATGAAAATATTAGTTTGTATTACCCACGTGCCGGATACTACTTCCAAAATCGCCTTTACGGATGGTGATACCCAACTCAACAAAGCCGGTTTGCAGTTTATCATCGGGCCTTACGACGATTACGCTTTGGCTCGCGCCGTCGAAATCAAAGAACAAACCCCCGAGACGACCGTAACCGCGCTCAATGTCGGTACTGCCGAAACCGAGCAAACCATTCGCAAAGCCCTAGCCATTGGAGCTGATGATGCCATTCGCATCGATGCCGAACCGACCGATGCCTTCTTTGTAGCCAATCAGATTGCGCAAATTGCCAAAGCCGAAAACTATGATTTGATTTTGATGGGGCGCGAATCCAGCGACTACAACGGCGGTCAAGTTCACGGAATGGTCGGCGAAATGCTCGGTATCCCTTCGCTTTCGCCCGTAATGAAACTCGACATCGAGGGCAATGTTGCCAAACTCGCCCGCGAAATCGAAGGCGGCAAAGAATACCTCGAAGCTACCCTACCCCTCGTATTGGGTTGTCAAGAACCCATTGCCGAGTGGAAAATCCCCAATATGCGCGGCATTATGTCAGCCCGTACCAAACCCCTCAAAGTCGTACAACCCACCGACAATAGCGTAATGACCACCCCGGGCAAATACGAGCTACCCGCCGCCCGCTCCGGTGTCAAAATGATAGCCGCCGATGAAGCCGAAAAACTCATCGACCTACTGCGCAACGAAGCCAAAGTTATTTAATTCATAAAACCTTGATTATCAATAAGTTATATAATTTGGGCGCGATTTCCGGCTGTCGGCAAAGCTAGAGCCTCCGCAAGCGGGGCAAGTACAGCCCACAAGCCTCAAGCCAAAGCCCCGCTTGCGGGGTCTCTACCATACGGCTTCCATCCGGCGCGCAAAAAGGATAATTATTGGATAACATAAATGTAGAAGTTTCAAAAATCGAAAATTTAAAAATCTTAAAAATATGTCAGTTCTAGTATTTGTAGAAATCGCCGATGGCGAAATTCGCGGTTCATCGCTCGAAGCCGTAGCTTACGGTGCCGAAGTAGCCAAAATACAAGGCACTACTGCCACCGCAATCGTTTTAGGTAATGAAGTATCGGCTGACCAACTTGCCCACATCGGCAATTACGGTGCTGCCAAAGTACTCAATGCCGCCGATGCCCGCCTCAATCACGGGGTTATTCAAGCCTATACCGATGTCATAGCTCAAGCTTTTGCCCAAGAAAACTCGAAAACCCTTGTTTTGGCAAAATCATCTTTGGGCGATGCCGTAGCCGCACGCTTGGCAGTTCGTTTGCAAGCATCTTTGGCTTCCAACATCACCGAATTGCCCCAAATCAACGGTGCATTTACCGTCAAAAGAGGCGTATTTACCGGCAAAGCCTTCCAAACTGCCGAGTTAAAAAGCGAAAACAAAATTTTGGCTATCAAAAAAGGTGCGATTTCTGCCAGCCCCAACGATACTCTGGCAAGCGTAGAGTCGTTCTCACCTAGTTTCAATGAAGCCGATTTTGCCGTCAAAATCACCAAAACCGACAAAGTAACCGGCGAACTCCTATTGCCCGAAGCCGACCGAGTAGTATCAGGTGGGCGCGGTTTGAAAGGACCCGAAAATTGGGGCATCATTCTTGATCTTGCCCACGCCCTTACTGCTGCTACGGGTTGTTCTAAGCCGGTTTCGGACTTAGATTGGCGACCTCACCACGAACACGTAGGACAAACCGGCGTAAAAGTAAGCCCTACTTTGTATATTGCCGTGGGTATTTCGGGAGCTATTCAGCACTTAGCCGGGGTGAGTTCCTCGAAATGTATTGTGGTTATCAACAAAGATGCCGATGCCCCATTCTTCAAAGCCGCCGATTATGGTATCGTAGGCGATGCTTTCGAGATTTTGCCACGCCTGACCAAAGCCGTCCAAAACTTAAAATAAAAACTAAGATTTGAAAAACTTGGCTTGAAAATAAATCCAATCCTTGGATAAAAATCATTTTTTACCCAAAGTGTCTAAGTGTGCCATTGCACAAATAGGCACTTTTGGGCTTTTTGGAGGGTTTTGAAATTGATTAAATGAAAAATTGGCAAAATTATTCGCTTTTCGTTACTTTAAGGTGTAATTTTGCACTCCAATTAATCCAAACGAAAATTTGTTGAGTTGTCGTGAGTAAGATTAAATTAAAAATTTTAGGTTTATCATCAAGTCAATCCCAAACGGGTTCATTTGCTCTAGTCTTAGGCGAAAATAAAGGCAATCGTCGATTGCCAATCATTATCGGAATGTTTGAAGCGCAAGCCATAGCTATCGAAATCGAGAAAATAGTTCCCAACCGCCCTATGACCCACGATTTGTTCAAATCGTTTGCGCAAGCCTTCAACTTTCAAGTAACCGAAATCGTGATTTCGGACTTAAAAGAGGGCGTATTTTTTGCCAAAATTGTGTGCTATGATGGCTCACAAGAAATAGAAATTGATGCCCGCCCCTCCGATGCCATTGCCATTGGCTTGCGGTTTAATGTTCCTATTTACACCTACGAGTTTATTATGTCCGAAGCCGGTATTGTACTTTCGGAGAGCGAAGACGACGATGGCTCTATCTTGCAAGATGTAGAAGAACCGGTTAGCAGTGGCAAAGACCGACTCAAAGATTATTCATTTGAAGCTCTCCAAGAAATGCTCAATGAAGCATTGGAAAGAGAAAATTATGAAGAAGCCGCTCGAATTCGAGACGAAATGAATAAAAGAAATTAAACTCTTTCAGTTTATCGTACCTTACCCTACTAAAATTATAAAGCATTGATAGTCAATGCTTTATGTTTTAGTATCTTTATGTGAAAGTTATCAAGACAATAGTTTGGACAGTTTCTGGTTCTAGTTCCGAGTTTTTTGTTAAGTGCTTGATAATCAATTAGTTACAAGAAATATTTGAAATAGCATAACTAGCTGATAATCAATTACTTATAAAAACTGTCCGAAGTATTGCAAGATATAGCCGTACTTTAGTTGATATTGTATTTTGCGTAATCAGCAAATTCAACACCAGTTAAATTTTTGCAACTATTTGATTATCAAGGTTTTACGAAATTGTACCACAGCCTGTCTAGGCTGTGATACATTCTATTTGTCAAAAGTCAAAGATTATCAAGGTTTTACAAAATTGTACCACAGCCTGTCTAGGCTGTGATACATTCTATTTGTCAAAAGTCAAAGATTATCAAGGTTTCACGAGTTTCACGAAATTGTACCACAGCCTGTCTAGGCTGTGATACATTCTATTTGTCAAAAGTCAAAGATTATCAAGGTTTCACGAAATTGTACCAAAGCCTGTCTAGGCTGTGATACATTCTATTTGTCAAAAGTCAAAGATTATCAAGGTTTTACGAAATTTTAATTTTTTCTATAACTGCTTGATTTTCAAGTAGTTAATTTTTAACTCGGAACTGAATCCGCCTTTGGCACGACAGGGGGCTTAGAAACATAACGAACTATTGTAAATCAGCCCATCTAGCTTACTGCCTTTATTTAGCTTTACTGCACCAAGGATTGTCCTGAATCCTAAATCGCCAAGGCAAAAGTGCGTCTTCGCCCGCATAAGCCACCCCTACGCGCGGCGAGGCAATAATTTGTGATTCTTGAATTACTACATCTCGGTCTTCAATCCATATCTTATCTCCTTGCAAATCAGTGCCATAATGAGCAGTTTGAATACCCATTGCCCCACTCATTGCGCCGGGTCCGGCGGTCAGGCTGTATTTTTTGTGCGCAAAATTACGGCGTTTGAGCATTGTATCCTCGCCTATTTTGGGTTCGATGGCGCGTATCAACACTGCATCGGCTTGGTCTTTTTGATTGGTAACTACATTGAATAAATGATGTATGCCATAACACAGATAAACATAAGCTACTCCTCCTTGCGCAAACATTACCTCGGTGCGGGCAGTACGGCGGCTACCAAATGCGTGGCAGGCACGGTCGCTTGCCCCACAATAGGCTTCGGTTTCAACAATCATTCCGGCGCATATTTCGCCATCAATCTGTGTAAACAGATATTTCCCCAATAATTCTTGGCTAATTTGGACTACATCTTCGCGGGTATAAAATGAGGACGACAGTTTCATCATAGGTATATGCTATTTTTTGTAAAACAATCCGCCGAGCTATTCCATCAACTGATTACAAAATCATCAAAAACCTCAATATTGGGGTAGGCAATGATTGACAAAATCCCACCCATTGGCTTTTTCCATTAGTTTTTTGCCCAATTCATTGATTTCGTTCAAAGTTCGCGGTTGTCCATTGCCCGAAAAAGGAAAAACCATATACACCACCCCCTCACTTTGCCCGCCGTTACGTGGGTTGTTTTTGATACCCAACTGACCGGCAAGGTAAATAGAGCCTTCGCCAATTTTATCACCCGGACCTACATCAGCAAAGATTGCAAAACAACCTCTTTTGGTCTTGCGGTTATAGACATAGGCAATATCGCCCAATTTAGCCCCGGTAACTTCTATGACCCGAGGCGGAAGCACAATGTAGGGGATTTTTTCGGAATTGACATAGCGGCGAGGGTCGTTATTTTTGTAACGCCGGTCTCCCAAAGCAGTCATAGAGACATAATATCCCGGGTAGGGGTCGTTTTCGCCCTGAATAATCGGGTTGCCGTTCGGCTCGTCGTTGTCGGTTGCCAAAGCCCACCAATTGCCTTCGTATCCGGCGTAGCTCAACTTGTCTAAGCCAATGTCCTCGGGGTGATAGGCGCGAGGCGAGCCATCGGCATCAATTGCCATTTTGGATTCAAAAAAATAGAAAGACTTGCTTTCTACCCAATCGTACAAGGATATTTCGGCAATTTCCATAAACTCTTCTCTGCCACAGTCGGTCTGGGCTTGCCCAGGCAAATAAATCATCAATCCCAAAGCTAGGGATAAGCACTTGATTTTCAGCATATTATACAAATCTAATGATTCAAAAAATCAAAATATTCTAAAAACCTCAATATTCCCAATAATCGAGCAAAAATAAAATTTATTTAAAGCCCTCCACTCATTCCTCAACGAAGCAGTTGGGTAGGTCAGTAGTTCACAAAAGTATTGAAAGTGCGCAAAACGCTATGATTTCTAAAATATTATCCATTTGTCAGCGTTTTACAAATCTCAATAGTTTGGACAGTTTATAGTTGTTTTTAAAAATATAATTAATTGAAAGTCAAGCAATTGACTAATTTTTAATTTCTAATTTTGTAGGTGAATAAAAAATGACAAAGTTCTCGATTATGAAAAAATCAATTTTTTTCTGGACATTATTCATTTGGCTTACGCAAATAAGCGCAGCGCAAAATATAAGCGATGTATTTCGTTTAAAATGGCGGACTTATATTGGGCAAACTACCTACCGCACCAATTTGGTTTTTGCCAATAATATGCTTATTGTAGGCTCTAACGGCAAATCTTTGGATTTGTCGCCTAGTGATAACAAAGACGGAGTTTATCTCATCAACCCACAAAACGGCAAAATAATGAAGCAAATTCGCCCCCAAGCCCTAGGCGATGAAGATGTAAATGGCATAGCCATCAATCAAAATAAACTGTTTTTTGGCAATGATAATGGCGTTTTTTATGCGTATCACCTCAACGGAAAAAAAATTTGGGAATATGCCCTCAAAAAAATCGGTGATTCTACGGCGGGCAAAAGTGGTAATGTGGAAGCCTGCCCAGCTTTGGCGCGGCTGAATGAAGATGCCGAGTTAGATGTAGTATTTACGGTGCGAGGCATTGGAATTGTTGCTCTAGACGGAGTAACTGGCAAAGAAATTTGGCGAAAAAACCTCACTCAACATCCGGGGGCATTTATGAATGCTCCGGCAATCTACGACCTCAACCAAGATGGCATTGATGAGGTAGTGTGCGCAGGCTGGGCAGGCGATAGCTCCTCCGATGATAGTTTTTGCTATGCTCTGCAAGGCAAAACCGGCGAAATGATCTGGCAATATCCTCTCAACTCGGGCGTGAAGGCTTCACCTCTGATTGTAAAACGAAATGGAAAAATTGAGATATTGGTGGCACAAACCTATTCCAATGTCTATTATTTGAGTGCTGAGGGCAAACTACTCCGCTACATCAATCTCAACGAACCCGAAGGTGGTATTTCAGGCTTGTATGCCAGCCCTATACTCAATGCCCACGGCGATTTGGTAATTGGTAGCTCTTGGTGGGGCGATGAAGATTTGGTATGGCTTTGCCCCGATGCCCCGACTTATTGGCAAAAAGATGATAATGCGCAACTTGCTTACCAAACTTCGCAGAGGGTTTTTGTGCGTACCGGGCGAGTTACGGCTACTGCGCTAGTGGGTGATATACTAGACAACGGCAATCAACAAACCATTATCGGTACCGAAAAAGGCAATTTGCTGATTCTCAATGAGCAAAACCTTACCTTATACAATCTCACCCTCCCTGCGGGCGTAGAGGCTACTCCCCTCATTCGAGATGTGGACGACAACGGTGACCTTGAGATTTTGATAGCCACTCGGGACGGCTATCTCTATTGCTATCAAACTTTATCCAAAGGCAAGGTACATTGGGGGCAATTGAGGGGTAATAATCAAAATACCGGCTTAATGGAGTTGAAATAAGCCGGAGTATTTTTATCAATGTTTCAGATTCAATACTTAGGACAGTTTTTGTAAGTAATTGACAATCAACAGGTTATGCTATTTTAGGTATTTTTTGTAACTAGCTGATAATCAGGTACTTACTAAATAACTCGGAACTAGAAACTAGAAACTATCCAAACATTGGGGTTTTGATTTTCTATGCTCTTCAAATCTGATAGGTTTGAATCCTCGACTTTAAAAATGGAGTGGTGTTTCAAAAAGTATGATAAGCTAACAAATTGATTTCCAGTTACCTATAAAGAAAATCACTAAAGCTATTCTTAAAAAAATGGATAATTTTTGGGCTTGGTATATTCTAGTCAAGTAATTTTCAAACATTTTAAAAAAATAGTAAATTAAATTAAACTCCAAGAAA
>JALONJ010000559.1 GCA_025455045.1 Microscillaceae bacterium
GAAAATTAAGTCAATTGATAGATGCGTTTCAAATTTACCAATCATCACTGCTTCAGCTTCCCTTACCGCCGAAAAGCAGGGGCTATTGATGCAATTGAAACGAAAAAACTTGAAATACCCCCAAATTTAAAAATAATTAATTTTAGTCATAAGTAGCTGGTAATCAATGTGTTATCAAAACATTTGAATCTTCATAGTTTTTCAGGAAAAACCCAACGAACTTGTCATCCTGTAAGGAAATGCCTTTTAAATCCTTGACTGTGTCTGCCTCTGGCTGATAATCAATACTTTAAGATAAAGGAAAGTTTTTTTTAAAACTCAATTCCCGAAAAGGGATAAAGAAGTTAAATATTCCCATAATTACCTGATTATCAGCTATTTAATGCACAACTCAAAACAAGAAACCAGAAATCCGGAACTCAAAACCAGAAACTCAAAACCAGAAACTCAAAACTAGCAACCCGCCCATTTTTCTACTCTTCAGCCTGCATCTCTAGCATCATTGCCTCCGAAATCATTGTATAAGCCGATTGCCAAGCATTTTTTAGAGGTTCGCTCCAAACCGCCACCAAAACTTGCGCCAACGTATATAAAAAAGCTTCGCCAAATGCCGCAAAATAAGCCGGTTTTACGCCGTACTGTTTGTGTCTTTGGGCGAGTTTATGCACATCTTCGCGGATATGCTCGGCTTTGTCCATTTTTGTAACCAAAATCGTAACGGCGGCAATCAATTTATGGGATTGCGCTTTCAAATCCGTTGGAAACAAATATTTCAGTTCCGGGTGAAGATAAAAAAAATGCTGATAAAATACCTCTCCGGCTTCTTCGGGGTGGGTAATCACTTTGCCCCAAGAGTTGCGAATCATTTTTTGTTCTTCTTGTGTCAGAGCCATTGCTATATTTGCTTAACAGGTTTTTAATCCACAAAGTTTTGCATAAAGCCCAAGAAAAATAATGATAAAAGTCTTTTTTTATAAAATTTAGTCGGCTTAGTAATGAGTTAGTAATCGGAATTAAATAACTTGCTCTTTTTGATAGATTTGATAAGATAGTTTTGGTAGGACTGGATTAAATTGAATTCGGTGATATTGCCTATCTTTTTGAGCTATTTTCTCTCCAATTGGGTACTGCTTATCAACTATTCTACAGATTACTTTTAGCCCTTTAGAGGTAGTGGTTTTGTCAATGAGTATTTTTACCGTTTCATAAGAATCCAATACAAAGCCCTGCATAGCCAAATGCACGTGGGCAAACAAACGGTGTTCAATCGGATTCCATTTAGATGAGTAAGGTGGGTAATGACAAATAATCAAGTTTTTCCCTATTTCATCCGCCAATTCAAGTAATTTCTGCTTGAAAATGTGATGTCTATACCCATTTGCTCCCCCTGCATCACAAAAAATCAGGATGTTTTTTGCCTCTGGGTATTGATGGATGCCATACATTTCCCACCACCACCTCAAATTATCGGTAATAAAAGCGGCCGTTTCGTGGCTTGTGCCAATGGTAATATACCCTTCATTCCTTTGTAAGTCATAGATGCCGTGGGGAATCACTTTTCCCGTCGATAAGTGGCTATAATCGTGGTCATAGACCTTTATTTGTCCTTGGGTATAACATTTTCCGTCCCTATACAAGTTGCCTAATACTTCCTTTTTCTTACAATCAATGCTGAGGATAGGGCTTTGGAGGCTCATCGCCAAGACTAAGTTAGAAATGATCTGAAATTGCAAATTTCTATCGGCAAAATTACCCGTAGCCAACTCTTTCGCCATTTTTCTATAGCCAAAGCCTAAAAATAG
This sequence comes from Microscillaceae bacterium, assembly GCA_025455045.1. Taxonomy (GTDB): domain Bacteria; phylum Bacteroidota; class Bacteroidia; order Cytophagales; family Microscillaceae; genus JALONJ01. The sequence continues at coordinate 1,803 of JALONJ010000559.1, forward strand.
TAGCCGTCTCTTGATTAAGCCATGACTGACCGTATGGCCGGAAGAGGCTTTGAATAATTGGGCTATTTCACCAGGCCGATAATGAATCCAAAATACCTTAGAATCCGTTGGGCTTCCGGCTTTATGGGCTTCTAGCCAAGCATCAAGAGCTTGGCAAATCTTCCATTGGACAAAAAAAATTCTTCCGACCACCTCCTACTTTACGTTGACGATTACCCAGTTCCTCAGACGGATTTTTGCCTGATTTTAGTTCTAAAATACCTTTTCGGAGGGTGTTTTTACTCATCTGGAACAAATCGCAAATATACTTTTTACCACCAAAACCTAATTTTAGGGCTTCTAAACCGGCATAATGACGCTTGGTTCGCTCGCCTAAGGAATTATAATGAGATATCATTATATTTTCTAAATCAGTATCATATTTTTGCATTGCAATTGGGCTAATAATTAGCACTTCAAAGATAACCTAAAAAGGTCATCTTATTTAATTTATGTTCCTTAATTATAAAATGTACTGATGTGCTAATGGCAGACCCTTACAGGGCAAGTTTAAAATGCTGATTATCAGTTGTTTAGCAAATGAATTTGTCCAAGTTAAATTGAACTCTTTACTTATTGAGCTAGGTTATTTTGGGCAGTATTTTATTTATCTTGTTTCTTCGCCACCGTTTAGGAATTTTGGGTTTGTTAAAAAACCAAAAATCGCTTACGTACGCAGGCTAGGTAAGCCACTTTGTAATCATAACTAATTGATAATCAGGTATTTATGTAAGGAGCATTGAATTGCCAAATCCTGTTCAATAGACCAAACTAATTTCCTTAAAATCAAAACTACGAACTTCGCCTTCGATTTCCATTTGAAGTTTGCCACTCAATTCTATATCTATAATTTTTCCTTGATAATAATTGCCATTTACTTGGTAAGTCAGCCATTCTTGATACCCAATTAATTTTTCTAAATAATTGATTTTCAATTGATTATGATTTTTTTGATGGAGAGCCAAATATTGCTCCTCGATATTTTTGAGCAATTGCGCCAACAAAGGCTCCAAATGATAATCGCGCCCCGTGATGTTTTTTAAGGAAGTAGCCGTATCTACCCCAAACCGCGTTTGATTGATATTGACCCCAATGCCCACTACACTTTTTTCAATCGCCGATTTACGAATCGTATTTTCAATCAAAACGCCGCATACTTTTTGCCAATTATAAATTAAGTCATTGGGCCACTTGATTTTGATGCCTTCACCCAAATAATTGGCTAAAAAGTGCTGAATAGCAAGTGAAATAGCCATATTTAAGTAGAAATTTTCGGCAATCGGCAAAAAATTAGGGGTGAGAATGGTCGAAAAAGTCAAATTTTGGTCAGGCTCGGCTTCCCAAGTATTGCCTCTCTGCCCGCGTCCGGCGGTTTGGTGCGAAGTAATGACAGTTGTGCCTTCCAAAATTGGCTCACCTGCCAATAAGTCTAGGGCGTAGGTATTAGTGGACTGACAAGTTGGCAGGTAAATTATTTTCTGTCCGATAAATAGTGTATCAACTCGAAGGTTTTGCAATTTTTTTGTACTTTTACATTTTAATTCAAATATACTACATGGCATTAACCAAATCCAAACATACCTCCAAAGATTTAAGCAAAATAGTTGCCCTTGGGATGCAAGAAAAAAAGGCTCTGGACATTGTAATAATGGACTTGCGGCACATTCCGCAGGCATTTGCCGATTATTTTGTGATAGCCTCCGGCAACTCCACTACTCAGGTAGATGCTATTGCCGATTCAGTCGAAGAAATGATGTATAACCAAGCTGCCGAAGCCCCCCGACACATCGAAGGGCGGGAGAATAAGGAATGGATTTTGTTGGACTATATCGACGTAGTGGTACACATCTTTCGCAAAGACCGCCGCGATTTTTA
>JALONJ010000119.1 GCA_025455045.1 Microscillaceae bacterium
TCCACGCAGGATGACGACTTGGGGGGATTTTAGATTGTTTTTTAAAGATTTATTTTTTGTACTTTTTCAATATTTCTCAAAATATTCACGTTATTTTAAATCTCCTCCTCTTTCAAGGGGAGGGGGTGGGGTTGTATTCAGAACTTAACAACCCTCCTACGAAAGAGGGGGGATTTACAAGGCATTGATTATCAATTAATTACAGAAAAATTATAAGAGGTAACAATTTAACAAAGTTCCACGCAAGATGACGACTTGGGGAGATTTTAGATTATTTTTTAAAGATTGCTTTTTTGTACTTTTTCAATACGCCTCAAAATATTCACGTTAATTTAAAATCTTAAACTCAACGCGTTCAATTTTGCCCGATTCATCGGCTGCTCCTCCGGCATATTTGGGGGCTTGAGTTTGCTTATAGGCTTGAAAACTTAGGCGGCGCGGGTCTATTTTACCTACAGTTTCTAAGTGGTTTTTAATTGCTTTGGCGCGGCGCAGAGCCAACTCAATTTGGTCAGAGCGGTCGGTATAGCCCGATAACTCGATGCGCATTTTGGGGTTGTCGTTCAAAATCTCGATAACGCGGTTGAGTTCTTCATACGATTGAGGCAATATTTCGGCTTCATTGGATTTGAACCAAACATTTTTCATTTCAATCGACTGCCCGGCACGCAGGGCATACAAGTAAAAATCTTTTTGAATACGGGCTTCATTTTTGGGAAAAAAGCTCACGACTTGTGGATAATAATTGCGGGCAGAAAGGCGAATCGTAAACTTTTCGGTTTTTTTGATATTGGCAAACGCATACTGCCCGGTATAAAAATCGGTTTCGTAGTCTTGTTTTTGCGGCGAGTCCGGCACCATAAACTCTACCAAAGCTACCAAAGGTAGCTTAGAATCAGCATCTAACACCTTGCCCGAAATGGCAATCACTGCTTCGGGTTTGTTGGGAGTAGCAGTCTTTTTTTCGTCAATTTTGGTCTGATTGTCGGTTGTAGTTTTTTCAATTACCGTTGATTTATTTTCTTTTTTAGGCTCAATTTTTACGAGAGGATTTTGCGTAACTGTCTGATTAATAGTTACTTGGGCATCGGGCTTGGCTTTGGCAACATATACATCATCAATAAAATAATAAGCAGCATCAAACGCCCCGCCACTCATTTTTTGGAGTTTGGTGCGCGATTGGTCAAAAAAATTGCCAATCACCAGATATTGATAATCGGCATCGGCCAAAAACACTCCGGCAATCGTAATCCACACTTCCGATTCGGTAATTACTTGATTTTCAAGCAAATGGGCTTGTTGGCAATTGTACGACTTTTCGGGCTGGTTGGTAAACAACAACCCCAAATTGTTGGTGGCATAAAGAGCGTGCGAAGCGGCGCGACTTACTTTGAAACTTACTTCGTATTTTTCCCCTTTGTGGAGGGCTTGGGTGAGTTTGGTGCCAATAACTTCATTGGGAAACTCCCAGTGATAGGTCAAAATACCGGCGTAGCCCTTGCCGGTGTGGGCAGGCTGGCGGTCAAAAACATTGTTGGGTACGCCCAAATACGAGCTTTGCGAGCAAGCATTGAATAAATCGGGGGTGAATTTGTAGCCTTTCCAGTGGGTAGCTTTGCGGTCAAAATCATCAAAATATAAATCGCAGTCGCTGACTTGCTCAAAGCTCGGATTGGGGACTAAGTTTTGCGCCCCAACGTTGCCACTTAATAAAAATAAAAAAAGTATGCTGTAAATAATTAATTTCATTTTTTGTAAAAGATGTTTTTTCAACGACAATTGTTTGATTGAACTTTGGCAAGGTTTAAAACTCAGCCGAAGTTTTATATTTGGTATTTGACACTACCCAAGTTTGGTTTGCCAATACAATATTTTAAAAGTTTATGCTTGATAATAAATCAGTACAATTTTCGCTATTTTTTGACAAACTAAAAAAGAGTTTGATTTAATTCCCAGATAAAAATTTATAACTCATTGATTATCAATTGCTTGTGTATAAAATAGTCGGTTTTGCTTTGGGTAGGCTAATGAGCCAAGGATTTGAGCTAAATTGTTGATTGCCAATAGATTATATTATTTTGTATTTGGCGGATAGAAAATGTCTGCGCGCCGGATGGAAGCCGTAAGGTGGAGATCCCGCTTTCGCCCACGTCCTCCCTAGGGTTGGGTGTGCACACCCAACCCTAGGGAGGACGTGGGCGAAAGCGAAGCTCCATACACGACAGCCGGTTACGCGCCCAAATAGTTGTTTAAATTATGAATAAAATGCTCAAAAAGTGATTTTTGTTTAAAAAATGTGTATTTTTGGGTAAAATTATTAAACAAATCTTATGCAATTTCGCCAAATTAATTTCTATCTTTTGCTTGTTTTGTGGCTTATGGCTTCGGCTTGCGAGGAGATTGTCAATCCCGACCAAGCCGCGCGAATCAATCATTTAGAGCTGGGCAACCCGAGCGAGGCAACTGCCAGTGTGAGCAATTCGGAAAATTATTTGATTCGCAAGCCACAATTTGTGCTTTCGTATAGCCGCAACAAAGGCTCGGCTAACTGGGTAAGCTGGCATTTGAGCAAGGCTTGGCAGGGCAATACCGATAGGCAAGATGATTTTCGCGCTGACCTTGACGTGCCAAGCGAGTGGGGGAGAGTAACGGCTTCGGATTATAGCGGCTCGGGTTTTGACCGAGGGCATCTTTGTCCTTCGGCTGACCGTACGCTCAATGCCACCGACAACTCCAGTACTTTTGTGATGAGCAATATGATACCGCAATCGCCCGACAACAATCGTGGACCTTGGGCGCAATTGGAGGAGTACACGCGAAGTGTGGTCAATAACGGGGCTTGGGAAGCGTATGTCACCGCCGGAGGCTACGGACGGGGCGGCACCGGCGCAAATGGCTATCAGCAAACGATTCAAAACGGTAAAATACTGGTGCCGGCATATACTTGGAAAGTGATTGTGATATTGCCAATTGGGGATAATGATTTGCGTAGAATCAATACCAATACGCGCGTGATTGCGGTGGCTATTCCCAATCGCCAAGACATCAGAACCAAAGACTGGCGACTCTACCGAGTGTCGGTAGATGACTTGGAAGCCACTACAGGCTATGATTTTTTGAGTGAGGTGGCGGATAATATTCAGAATGTAATTGAACGACAAATTGATGTGCAATGATGGCAAAATGGAGTTGGGTATTTTGTCAATCACAAGAAATAGGTCCGGCTTTGAAATCAATTTGAATGAATAATTTTTAGGTTTCGGAGATTTGCAAAGGTAGTTCAAAGTCTTTCAACAACTCCAATAATTCCGCAGTATAACGATTTTTAAGCTCTTGCCATTGCTCAAGGTCAAAGTCGCCACTTTCGGCTTCGCGGTGGGCTTTGATACGCCCGTTGGCTTGGTTGATTAGCTCAATTAATTGATAAACTGAGGCTTTGATATGGTCTAATTCTTGGGTTTCCATAGAAGTTGAACTAGCTATAAAACAAAAAAACCTACTCTTTTGAGTAGGTTTTTGCGGAATGGACGGGACTCGAACCCGCGACCCCCTGCGTGACAGGCAGGTATTCTAACCAACTGAACTACCACTCCGTCTGCTTGCTTGTCGTTGAATTGGACTGCAAAACTAAAGGAGTTGATTTTAATTTGCAAATTTTTTATTGAAAAATATTTAAAAAAAGTGTAACTAATTGATAATCAGGAATATAAAGTGTTTAAACAGCCTCTAATTCATTAAATATCTCTTTGATTTTGGCTTCTTCAGCTTTGTCGACTCCTAAATTATTGTAAATCACACTATACATCATTTCTTTGGCGCGGGCGCGGATAGAAAACTGAGGGCGCAAATCGTGGCTTACTTGCTCATCTAGTTCAATTAATTTTTTGAGGGCTTGGAGCAGATTTTTTTCATAACGCGCCATATTGAGGCAAATATAACGCAACTCGGAGTAAATAATGCGTTTGAACTCGCGGTCGCTGATAGGGTGGGGGGGCTGGGTCAATCGGTCAAAATCAGTTGCCAGTATCCCTCGCTCAAAAAAAGAGGCAATATCGACCAGCATAGTAGTCTCGGTCATATCGAGATTGCCGTCGCTGGCAATGGCGATGGTTACGGGGCTAATCAATACAAAAGCAAATAACTGCGAATTAGAAAAAACCAGATTACGGTCTTCAAAATAAGTAGCAAGGATTTGCCGAGCTTCGCCAAAAAAGCCTTCTATCAATTCTTTTTCTTGGTGGGGGTGGTGATTAATCATTGTTTATTCCGATTTTGAATCCCAAAACATAATTATCTGACTTCTAAATTAAAAAAACATTTGAATCAAACTTTGATTTAATATTTTTTTTAAAAAAATGCGTGCAAAAGTCTTGCTAAGGAATTTTAAATTGCGGATTAGAAATTAAAAATTATCTAACTCGTTGATTATCAAATAGTTAATTATTTGCTGTTTGAATTATTTTATAATCATTTTCATACCCTAAGTTGGCTTGTACTCAGGCTGGGCGTGTTTGGAAAATGTGTAAATACAAACTACTAGGTTTTTTGAGACATCGCTGATGATTAGTTAGCTTGCAAATGTTATAACTATCTGATAATCAACTATTTATCTATTAAAATAAAAAAGCGAACTCTCAAAGAAAGCCCGCTTTTTGGAAATCAACTTTAATTCAGATTTATTTTTTGTGTTTTCTATGCGCTAATATATAAATAATTAGTGGTTGTCCAATAGATAATTTGTCATTTGGCAAATTATTCCATTTTAAAATATCGGCAGATTTTACACCATACAAGATACCAATTTGATAAACCGACTCGCCTTCCAGTACTTCGTGAATTTCTTGAACAAACTCGGCTTCTATCACCAGTATTTGACCGATTTTGAGTTGGTCGGACTGTAGGTTGTTCCACTGGCGAATTTGTTCTTCTTTTACGCCGTATTTTTTGGCTATTTTGTGCAAATAATCGCCTTGTTCTACTTCGTATTCAATTCTCAAGGTTTTATGTTTTTGGCTGAGATGTTCCAACTTGGGTTTTTCTTTATTGAGGTTGCTGGTATCGGTTTTGACCTCTACGCCAGTTTCTTCTTTTTTGGAGTTGGGGCTTCCTCCTCGCAATGTTTCATCTTCTTTGTTTTTGTCCAGACTGCTAAGGGACTCAATGTTAGCCGTTTTGGTCTGGGTGTCTTTGTACATCGGATAGGCTTTGCGAGTTTCTCTGCTCGGCGCAAAACCGCGCACACTCATTGTGTTGGCAGTTTTGGGCAGGGCATAATTAGATACACCTTCGGGCAAAGGCAGCGGTTGCTGTACGGTAGTAGTGCCTTGAGTATTGCGAACAGTGGGGTCAATGGCAATGAAAGAAGTATATTGAGTCAATAAATTGTATTTCAAACCCAAATTGGTAACTTCTTCTGCTAGTTTTTTATTTTGAGAGTCGTAGGCAAACGATTTGGTATAATCGTCTAAAAGTTGGATTTTTTTCCTTGCCCACAAGTAGCGAATGGCTTGGTTGTTATCAGTATCAGCATCAGCCAAGGCAATGCTTTGGGTATAAATTTGATTGCCACTCAAGCCCGTGAGGGTTATTTTGCCCAAAGGCGAGGTGTTGCGGTATTTGCCATAAATAATGATTGGACGCTCGGCAAATACATCGGGTATGCTCAAAGGTTCAACATCATACACCGAAAAACCTTCATATTTGAGGCTGATATTGGTCAAAACCGGTGTTTGGATATAGTTGCGAAACTTTTCGCCCATTGCTTCGGCTTCTTCGGGCTTGGTAAGGATAAAAGGCTCACCTTGCCCGGCGTGGGCCATACCTTCTATCAAATACCGATTGACTCCTGAACCGATGCCAAAGGCAAACATATTGGCTTGATTGAGATTTTGACGAATCAAATCAAATGCTTCACGCTCAACTGAAATATATCCATCGGTAATTGCCACAAATGTTCGAGAAAAATTTTCTGTGCCTTTGAGGGCAAAAGCGGCTTTGAGTGCCGGTATGATTTCGGTACTGCCACCACCGCGCTGTTGCTCGATGACCGCAATGGCTTTGTCAATGTTTTCGGCGGTAGCCGGAAGCGATTGCTCGGCTAAAACGGCGTTGCTACCCGCAAACAACAACACATTGAACCTATCGCTGGGGCGCAAATTACCAATTAAGTTTTTTAATAATTTTTTGGAAATATCCAAAGGAAAACCGTGCATAGAACCCGAAATATCCACAATAAACACATATTCGCGGGGCGGAATTTGGTCAAGAGTTGGCTTCTTGGGTGGTTGTACCATCAATAAGAAAAACTTTTCAACCTCCTGATTATCAATGAGTTGCTCATCGGCATTGGCTACGGCATTTTCGCCTTCATAGAGCAATAAGCCGCTTTGGACTTTGTTGCCCGCCAAGCGATATTTTAGAATATAATCTTTGTTTCCGGCAAATTTTTCTTGATTATCCAACAAAATCTGGGCGGTGCTGGCATCTTGATAATTGACTTGGACTTTGTGCGAAGTACACGCCACCTCTTGAATAGGCAATCCGGCATTGATAACCGACTGGATATCAAAGGTATAGGTGGGTTTTTCGCCCGATTGCAAATAAGGGTTGGCTACCCACTTTTCGTTTTTGTTGGCAGTTGCAGCAGGTTGATTTGAGTAGCGCGGACCCACCACAGTCGGATAAGCAAATTCATAAATACCCTCAGTAGGTACCAAAAGTTCGGTATAACGAAGCTCAACCGTGATTTTGTCGCCGGGCAAAATATTGGCAACATTCATTTGAAATACATTGGGGTTTTGTTGTTCCAACAAAGAGGCAGTTTTGCCTTCGTTTTTGGCTTGTTCGTAATCTTGGCGGGCTTTTTCGCGCTTCTCGATTTTGGCTACCAGTTTACGCTCGCCGATGGTCATTGTCATCGCATACACGGCGGCACGGGTAGAACCCGGAAAAATATAAATGGCTTCCAATGGATTTTTGCCTTCATTGGTATATACTTGTGTAACTTTGACATCGGCTACTACGCCGGCAATATTGACTTGCGCCGAAGTATGTTTGAGAGGGAGTTGGTCGGTATCGGTTTTATTGCTTTTGACCCAAAAATAGGGCGAAAGCGTTTTGTCGGTACTTTCAGATTGGGCAAATAAAGCCCAAGCCCAACAATTGAATAAGAATATCCAAGCTAATTTTTTCATTTTGTTTTCTAAATTTTGCTTACCCATCATAGAGCAATAAGTGTACTAATTCTATTGTTTGTTAAATTGTTCGGAAGTTTTCGGTCTGTAAATCAATACAAACCGGTTTCAGTTTTTTCGTTGAGATGATCGAGTGAGTAGTATCAATCAAAAATAGATAAAGTATTGATAATCAATTACTTGTAATTTTTTAGTCTATCATATACTATTTTTAAAATCAATCAGCTATTCCCTCAATCAAGGTTGTGGGTGTCAAATATTTTGTAAATACATTTACTTGGTAGGTTGGGAAATATTACACACAGCTTAAGGATTTTTTTATCGCTTGTTGTTTTAAATCATCGGGTATATGCAAGGGTTGAGTTCGTTTTTGGTAATTTGCGATATTGCACATTCGGCAAAAGCTAATTAATTTTGTAATGTTCAATCGGGATGTAGCGCAGTCTGGTAGCGCGCCACGTTCGGGATGTGGAGGTCGTGGGTTCGAATCCCGCCATCCCGACTTTTTATTTACAAATAAGCCTGTAATTCTGCCCAAGTAATCCGATTTTCATACAAAGCCTTTCCAATGATTACTCCATAAATATTCATTGCTTGCAAAGCCTCAATATCGGCAATACCGGCAACGCCTCCACTAGCCACAATTTGTAAATCAGGAAATTGGGTTTGAATTTTTTGATACAATTCAACCGAAGTGCCTTGCAGAAGCCCGTCTTTGCTAATATCAGTACAAATAATAGTGCGAATACCTTTTTGAATATATTGGGCTAAATAGTCGTAGAGGTCTATTTCGGTTATATTTTGCCAGCCCGAAATGGCAATTTTTTCGTGGCGCACGTCCGCCCCCAGCAAAATCCGCTCTCCACCATACCTTGCCAGCCAAGCGGCAAAAAGTTCAGGTTTTTTGACGGCGATACTGCCGCCGGTAATTTGCTTTGCCCCGCAATCGAAGGCGATTTGCAAATCTTCATCAGATTGCAAACCTCCGCCAAAATCTACGTGCAAATCAGTGGCTTGACAAATGTTTGCCAAAATAGGGTAATTGATAATGCGCCCGGCTTTGGCTCCGTCCAAATCAACTACGTGCAAATATTTAGCCCCTTGTGCCTCGTACATTTTGGCAACCTCGACGGGATTGCGATGATAGACTTTTTTTTGTTCGTAATCGCCTTGCGAGAGGCGCACACACTCACCATTGATGATGTCAATTGCCGGAATTATTTTCATTTGTTTGTTTGTCTAATGATGTAGATGATTAAGTAATGAGTTAATTATAAGATGTGCTGATGTGCTAATGTAATCCATTGATTATCAATTAATTCATAAATTCAATTGTTTACTTTATTTTATTCTTGAAAATACAATTTATAAAAAAACTTGTAGCTTCGGCTTTAGCCGAAGAATTTATTGCGACTAAAGCCAAAACTACAAACATCATTACTTACCATTTTCCTGAAAAGCGGTGAAAAATGGGTGCATTTCAAATTTACGTTTTAAGACCTCACCCCTGCCCTCTCCTCTGAGAGAGGGAATCTAAGGATTAAATTTGAAATGCACCCTGAAAAATCAATTTTTTGAATGTAAATCATTGATTATCAGATAGTTATGGATTTGAGATAATGATTTTTTTAACAAATAGTCTAAATTCATTTACAGCCCGCAGTTTGAAACCCGACCTACAATTTCTTTAAAAAGATGCAAAAAATAAAAATATAATCTATTGACTATCAAGGGCTTATGAATTGAATTTGAAGGCTTGAAAAATTCAAAAATTTCTAAATTCTTAAATCACTTCACCACTTCCATCACTATCAGTTGGGTGATTTGCCCTCTTTTTCGATTGAAGTTGTCATCAGAAACAAATACCAAGGTGCGATTGCCATTGGGCAGGGTTTTGCCCCAAGCCATTCCCTCGATATTATCTACTCTTTTGACTATTTTCTGGTCGCGCAAAGTACCGAAGTCAAAAATCAATTGTTTTTTAACCGGCTGATAATCAGCGTTTTTTGCCAATGAGTTATTGTGTATGATATTGCTTGCGCCTTTGAAGTTTATGGCAAAAAGCCGGATAGTATTCAACTTGGTACTGGGCGAATAAGCCCTTTCCAAAACCAACAAGTTTTTTTGGTCAATTGCCAAAATCTCCACTACACCGTTGCCTTCTTCTTTTTCAATTATGTAGGCATACTCGATAAGCGATTTGCCGGTTTTGCGGTTCATTTTTACAATTCGAATAGGGGAGGGGGCATTTTTATCGGCATCATTCGGCTTGTCTTGATAGAGTGGCTCCTCGATAGATACCCAAGCCTCATCAGAATTAGGGATCAGGCTCAAGCTCTCGATGCTTTTATTGTCGCGCAAGCCGGTGGTGTCTTGGCGCGAGTAGTAGCGCAGGCGTTCGGGCAGGCGAATTTTGCCAAAGCATTTGCCTTCGGCATTGGTTTCCATCATATAGGGGTTCTCAACATTGCCGGTTTTGGGGTCGTTTTCGCCCTCACTCGTCCAAACAAAATGTTTTGAACGAGGGTCATAACGGATGGCTTCGGCATTAGCCAAATTAGTATCTGCGGGGGTGTATTTTTTAGCTAAATCATTGATAATCAACACATTATTGAAGCGAAAGTCTTGAATACCTTGCGATGAGTAATCAAATTTGAATTGGTATATTTTCGCGCCTTTCATCGCAAGTCGACTATCGCTTATCACATACCAATTGCCTTCGGGACTCATATCCAAGCCCGAGAAACCGCCAACGGCAGTATTTTGAAAGGTGGTATCTTGAATAATTTTTTCCCCAATAAATTTTAAGTGGAAATTTGGTTTTTGAGCTAAACTAGGATAAACATTCCCAAAAAACAGCCATAAAAATAGATTTAAAAAAAATATTTGTAGCTTCATTTTGACCAAGAGTTCGAGGTTTTGAAAAAAAATAATCTTCAAAAAAAATAAAAACCCCTTGATTTTCAAAAGATTAGCTGAGATTTTAACTTCCAGTCAGATGTAAGTATGCAAGCCGAATATTATCAGTTGGTTGAGCTAAAAAATTTATAAGTGTTTGATAATCAATGACTTATATTTTATTGAATAGCAATGTTTTGTTATACAACATCGAAAAAGCTAATTTTTTGATGTTTAAAAAAATAAAAACTTGTATAAAATTACCCAAAATTTGTACGTAAATGATACCGAAGGTGAATTAACTAAGGCTTGCACGGCGTATTGGATACCCCGAATCTTCTGCTTTGCCAAAATCAAATGCAAAGCAATGTATAAATCGGCGTGGGCATAAATCACTTTGATTTTTTTGCCATATTTTTGCTTAAATACTTCGTCCTTTTGCAAGGCTGCCAAAGCCAAATACAAGCGATTGGTCAGTTTAGTTTCATCTACATTCAACACACTGCGGGTTTCGTGATTGATGATGGCAGAGGTAATTGCATTGGAATATTTGATAGGAAACCGTGCTGCCAAGCGAAGCCACAACTCCCAATCTTCGGTTCCGGCAATCTCGCGGGCTTCATTGAAAAGATTTTGTTGTATAATATCCCGCCGAACAAATACGCCAATACAGCTCAAATGATTGCCGTACAAAAGCTGTTCGTTTGGATTGCCGCGATGTTGTACTTGCCACAATACCCTGCCTTGGGGGTCTTTGACTTCGTAAGCCAAATGCAAAAAAGCCGCCGATTTTTCGTTTTGAATCAATTGCAAGGCTTCGGCAAGGTGGTGGGGGTAGATAATATCGTCCGAATCCAAAAAAGTAACATAATCGCCTTTGGCTCGAAGGATGCCAAAATTACGTGCCGCCCCACGCTCGCCATTGGTTTTATAAAAATAACTGATTTTATCGGATTGAATATCTTGGACTACTTGGGCAGTATGGTCGGTACTGCCATCATCAACCACAATAATTTCAAAATTTTGATAGGTTTGTTTTAAAATAGATTCAATCGTATGCTGGATAAACTCCGCTCGATTGTAAGTGGGTATCACGATAGAAAACAAAATAGCCATTAATTGTACGATGAGTTTAAAAGTTTCTAGTTTCTAGTTCCTTGTTTCTAGTTTCTAGTTTCTAGTTTCTAGTTTCGAGTTTCGAGTTTCGAGTTTCGAGTTTCGAGTTTCGAGTTTCGAGTTCCTAATTTTTGAAAAATATCAATACTTTGCTGATGTTTTATAATTCATTGAAATACTGCTATACATTTTTTTAAGCCACTAAGAAACTAAGGAGGATAAACGATTGATTATCTACCAAGGAGCAGATTCAAAATAAAGTGATACTTTTAAAAATATAATTAATTGAAAATCAGGTAATTAAATAATTCCTAATTCCTAATTATTAATTCCCAATTCCCAAAGGCGTACACGGTCAGTACTTTGCGCCCTAGCGTTTTTGCGCGAAAATAGAGTTGGATAAATAGTATTATTCATTTGACTGTGTCCGTCTCTGGCAAAACTTGTCCGCCTTTGGCGGATTATCAGGTATTTAATAACTTGGAACTGCCCGAACTCTTTAAGTATTTTGGGCAAAATTACGCAAAAATTCATTTGGCAAGCGCATAAAAAATTATTTTTCCTACCTTTGCGAAGTTTTAAAAAAATATAAATTGAGCAAATCGAAACATTAGAACCTAATTCTTGAATGTATGAAAGTTTATTTGGATAATGCCGCCACCACCCCCCTTGCCAAAGAAGTTTTAGAGGCAATGTTGCCCTATATGCAAGATTATTATGGTAATCCATCGTCTATTCACGCGCACGGACGACAAACCCGCGCCGCGATTGAATTGGCACGTAAAAAAATTGCTCAATTGTTGAATACTTCCCCCTCTGAGATTTTTTTTACATCGGGTGGTACTGAGGCGGATAATTTTGCGATATGTTCATCTATTGATACCTTTGGACTTCGCCGTGCCATCACCAGCCCTTTGGAGCATCACGCCGTATTGCATACCTTGGAGTATTTGCAAAAAACCGGCAAAATTCAATTGGACTATGTAGAAATTGATGCTCAAGGCAATCTCAATTATGAACATTTGGAAGAATTATTAAAAAACAATTCTCCGGCTTTGGTTTCGTTGATGCACGCCAACAATGAAATTGGCAATTTGTACGATATAGAGCGCATTGGCGAATTGGTCAAGGCGCATCAGGGTATCTATCATTGCGATACTGTGCAAACTGTGGGCTACTATACCCACGATTTACAAAACCTTAAAACCGATTTTATAGTCGGAGCCGGACACAAGTTTCACGGTCCCAAAGGCGTAGGTTTTATGTATATGAATGCCCAGAGCAAAATCCACCCATTGATTCACGGTGGCGCGCAGGAACGCAATATGCGTGGCGGAACCGAAAACTTGTACGGTATCATCGGTTTGGCAAAAGCCCTAGAACTCGCTTACGAAAATATGGCTGCCACTCGTACCCACCTTGAAGGTCTAAAAAAATATATGATTGAAAAACTGCAAACTAATTTTGAGAATATTCGCTTCAATGGAATGAGTGGGGATATGGACAAAAGTATATATCGAGTACTCAATGTCAGTTTTCCGCCTAGTGAGGACAGTGATATGGTTTTGTTTAACTTGGATATTAATGGGGTTTCGGCTTCGGGCGGTAGTGCCTGCTCGAGTGGTTCAGATGTAGGGTCGCACGTATTGCGGGCTTTGAAACCGGAAATGAACCGTGCTGCAGTGCGTTTTTCATTTAGCAAATACAATACTCAAGCCGAGATAGATTATGTAATTGAAAAATTACTTGAGTTATACCCCAAACCGGTTTTGCAGTCTTGAGATGGGGTTTGAAAAATAATTATTTCAGGCGCGAGGAATGTGTGTTGAGGGGCAAGAATATTTTTTTTTAATACTAAATACCTGATAATCAATTGATTATGAATATGAATCAAAAAAAACTATCTTATATAGAACAAGGTGCGGGCGAAGTCATTGTTTTAATTCACGGCTTTTGTGAATCCAAAGCCATTTGGCAAGATTTTATGCCCGAATTAGCCAAGCAATATCGGGTCATTGCCCTCGATTTGGGTGGTTTTGGCGAAAGTGCCGATTTGTTGCCCGAAATCACCAGTATTATGGCACTTGCCGACCAAGTCGATGATTTGTTGCATAGTTTGCAAATAGAGAAATGCGTAATGATAGGACATTCTTTGGGCGGCTATGTCAGTTTGGCTTATGGAGACAAATATACCGAAAAACTCAAAGGATTGGGCTTGTTTCACTCCACAGCTCTCGCCGATTCGGACGAAAAGCGCAAAACCCGCAACAATGTCATTGAATTTGTTGAGAAAAATGGGGTAGCTCCTTTTATCCAAAACTTTGTCGAGCCTTTGTTTTATAGCGGACGCAAAGAGGAACTCAAACCAGCCATCGATTTTGTCAAAAATATTGCCTTAAAAACCCCGCAAAAAACTTTGGTGGAAGTCGTAAAAGCAATGCGCGACCGCAAAGCCCGCACCAATGTATTGGCAAAAGTGGATTGCCCGGTGATGTTTATCATTGGGCGCGAAGATACCTCGGTGGTGTTTGAGAGCTATGCCGACCAAATTGTATTGCCCCTAGATGCCAGCATTCATATCATCAATCGTTGTGGACATATGGGTATGTTTGAATTTCCCAAAGAAACCTTGGCAATGTTGAAGCATTTTGTGCGTAGATGTTGGAAAAACTAAGCATAAAAAGGACTTAATTTGTTTTTAAGCTATATAGCGACATTTGTTCGGTAGTAAAATATTATTGCCGAACATTTTTTTGCCTCAATACTTCGTGAATACTTTATAACTCATTTACTATCAGGTATTTATATGATTTCTAGTTCTTAATTCTTTGGCATTGGATCGATTCTTTGATAATCAATACTTTATCCATTTTAATTACTATTGAAGGAATTACTAGCTGTATTTTTGGGCAAATTTGGTAACTAACTTGATTAATGAGAGTATTAAGTGTATATTGATTATTAATAATTGATTTTGGAATAAAAAAAGGATAAGTCCTTGATAATGAATTATTTATAATCTGATTGATAATTTTCTTTTCGCTAAAATATTTTAAATTTGCCCAAAAGACAAAATATTGTTTTCATAAGTACTTCATTATCAATTAATTAAAAAAATATTAAATAATCACCACCCCACATACACCACAAACTTAATAATTACGTTAAAAATTATAAATTGTATTTAGAAACAAACCAAGATGAAAACGCTTCACTCGATTATTTACTTTATTACATTCTTCATTTTAAACAGCCAAGCATTTGCGCAAGATTTTACTTTTAAAGTGATTGCCAGTAGCGGCGCCAGCCACAAAAACACCGCCGGAAAGGAAGAAAACAAACTTAAGCTGGGTAGCAAATTGGTAGCCGGCGACAAAGTAGTGGTAGCTCCTGCCAGTTATTTGGGTCTTACCTACGCCAAAGGTGGTACGGTACAAATCAGCGTTGCCGGTACGTATAGTGTCAAAGATTTGGAAACCAAACTCTTAAACTCCAAAAAGTCCGTAACGGAAAAATACGCCAACTTCATCATTGGCGAAATGACCAAGGGCAATGGTGCCGACATTCACAAAAACCCTTACAAATATCAAAATGTAACGGGTTCGGTGGAGCGTGGTTTTTCGGATTTGGTGGTTATGTTGCCCAAAAACTCCAAAACCTTTCAAAATGAATATAAATTGCAATGGTATAAAGTAGATGGTAACAAAACATTCACTATCAAAATCACCGATTTTACCGATGAGCTTATCAAAACTGTTGAAACTACTGATACTACTTGGGTATTGAAATGGGACGCGCCCGAGTTCAAAGACCAATCATCGGTGCAAGTCAAAATTATCCCTAAGGAAAAAAAGCTAACTTTTTTGACCAAATATTCTATTGAACGTTTGGAAAGTGAAGACCTCACTGGTTTTCAAAAACAATTCAAAGATTTTGAAACCAAAGAAATCGGCAACGCCAAAGATGCCAATGCACTTTTGAATCGGGCGGTTTATCTCGAGGAAAATGAAATGTATATCGACGCTTTGTATGCCTACACCGAAGCCCGTAAATTGGAACCGAAAAACGAAATTTTTGAAATAGTGTATAATCAATTTCTCATTCGCCGCAATATAGGTCCGGCTGAACAAATCAAGAAACTGAAGTAGTTTGGATAAGGTATGAAATCAAGCAGGTCATTGTGCAAAAATATGCACAATGACCTGTTTTTTTAGAAATAAAGATTTATTACCCAAGTATTCCCATTTACCTTTTTCTACTTTGCCATTGACCAAAATGAGTAGTTCATTATTGGTACGAAAGCTATAAACGGTTTTATTGTGTTCAATGCCCGCTATGACTACCCAATTTTGATTAGTCAATAAAGCCAAATTATCCATTTGCTCGCTAAATCGTTGAATTTGGGGGGGAGTGAGGTCGGCAAAATAAGTTTTCATTTTTGAATGGATTGAATAGACCAATGTATTTTAAAAAAATCAGATTTTTAAAAAAATAAGCATAACTTATTGATAATCAGCATTTTACAGGATTGTTGCTTAATTATTGAAATTTATTTGTATATTTGATTGATTAAACGATACTAATATGATTGCGAACAAAGTTTTAAGCATTGAGGATTTTAACCTTTTTCAAGAAAGGATGCGAGATTTTGCCTTATTTGAGTTTATTGACAAGCAAATTGTGCCGGTGCAAGGTACTGAACCGGTAGAAATAAGTTTGGTGGAGTATGTACTCAGTTCGGCATTTGACGAAAATGAAATCAAAATTACCTTTCCTATGGCAACTCAAAAACACGATAAAATTATTTCTAACCTCCACGGTTATTTGTTTTTTATTTGTAAAAAACTTGGTTTAATAGTTTACTCGCAAGGTACAGACGTATATGTGCCGGAGGCAGATAAAGGCTACAAACCAGATGTTGTTTTGGTGAAAAAAGATGTAGAAAAACGCGAAAATCACCATATTTTGAATCCTTTGGCTACTTTTGAAGTGCTTTCTAAATCTACACAAGCCAAAGATAAAACCGAAAAACTCGACGGCTATCAAAGTATTGCGAGTTTGCAAGCCTATATTTTGATTTCGCAAGATGAATGTAAAGTAACTGTCTATCAACGCATTAACGAAAACACTTGGCAATCGCAGATTTTGACCAAAATGAGTGATACCTTCAGCCTCAACCACTTGGATTTAGTAATGAATTTAAAAGAAATTTACGAAGAAATTGAGTTCTGAAAATCCCAAAGCCAATTTTGTTGGGCAATTTTTCGCCCTGCGATTTTGTAATTGAATGATTGAAAAACAAAAAAGTCTTTAGGTATATGCTAAAGACTTTTTTTGTAAATATCTGATAATCAATTAGTTATAAGAAAATTATGGTTCAATCGTTAATTTGGGGATTGAGGCCAAACCTTAAGGGTTTTTAAAACCCTTAGGGTTTAAATGATCTTGAAAAATTACTATGAATTAACCAAATTAACTATAGAGCCAAAATTATTTTGGCGAATCCTAATCCAATTAAGCCACCAATCTTTTAATGCCTTCAATGATGCGGCTTTCGTTGGCTTTTTCGGCAAATAAGCTATCCATTCGGATTAGCTCGGCTTTTTCTTTCAAAATGCCCGAAGTTTCCAAATATTTTTCGACGGTAGTACTGCCACTGTGCGACCACGAGTTTTTGGCTACCGTAATGCCCAAACGATTGACATACGTGAGCATTTGGCGGGTTGCCGAGAGCATTTTTTCGCCGGTGTAGTCCCAATCATCGCCATCGGTACCGTGGAAAACATAAATATTGTAGTCTTTTGCCAAAGATTCGTCTTCGACAATTTTATTGACCAAATCAAAAGCCGGAAAAATATTAGTCCCCCCCGCTACATTGGATTTGTAATAGGTGTAGAAATCCTCGACTTCTTTGGCTTCCGTATCGTGCAAAATAAAGCGCGATTGCACATTGTTGTTGTATTGATACACCAACCAACTATAAATAAACAAGTGTTGCGAGCTAATGACTTCGCTCGGTTTGCCTTCCATAGAGCCGGAGTAATCGCGCAAGAAAAACACCATTGCTTGGGCTTCTACGTCTTTTTCGGGCGAAAGAATTTTGTAAACTTTGTCTTCGGGGGTAATGGTAAACTCAGCTTGATTGACAAACTCTTCGGGCTGAACCTTACCCAACAAAATATTGGTTTGAATCACTTTTTTCAAGGTGGCTTTTTTGTCCAATATTTGTCCAAAACCTTGGTTTTGGTCGGTCAAATCATATTGCATTTTGGTCAATGATTTTTTGCTGCCCTTGTTTTTGAGATTGGGCAGTTCAAACTTTTCGGTCAAAATACGCCCCAAGTCAAAGGCTTCGGCGGTCATATCGTGGTCAGAGCCTTCGCCTTGTCCACTGCCTTGCCCTTCGCCCTCGCCGGGTTGCGGGTTCGCTTTTTGTTCGCCGATTACTTCGCCTACATCGCCTTCGCCTACGCCCCCGGTAGTTTCTTCTTGTTGTTGTTGAGGGTCGTCATCGTGATAAAACTTGGTTTCGGTCGTAGTTGGCACAATAATCACTTCACCTTTGCTGCCTTTGATGGGTTTGACGAGCTTGCCCAAGCGAATCCGGCGTGGAAAACCATCTTTTTCGCGCAGTTGGTCTTGCTCGAGCAGTTCATCAATGGTTTTGAGCAAAGTGAGATACGAGTGTTTGGGTTTTGCCTGAAGCAAAACTTTTACATCACTCCAAGTATAGATGCTTGGGGTGGAAATCGTTTTTTTATCATTCTTCAGCGTATGCGTTTTGGGGCTTTGCGCCTCCCGATTGATGAGTTCTTCGTGTTCGGGCGGGAGTCCGCGCGCTTGTAGTTGTTGAATGAGGGCTAAAATCTTTTTGTCCATGGTCTATGTTAGATTCTTTTGATTTATATTAAATATAAGTGCTTGATTATCAAATATTTACAACTCATTTAATCCTTTTAAAACTGAGTCATACAAGTTTGGAGAAACCCAAAAACCGGCTTGGCTTATCATTTTATCCAAATACATTTTTACCTCAGCTATTATTTTTTGTTCCTTAGCAGTCATCAAAACGCCAATACTGCCTTTCACTTTTAAGCCCAAATTTGCCGCTACATCGCGGGCTTTTTGATCATCGGTAAGCAATAAATCAGCTTTTTTTGCTTGTGCAAGCTGAATTGCCTCAATTTCGCCAGCATCCAAATCACTTTCCCAACTTAAAGTTTCTTGGGGTTTCTCAATATTTTCTATCTTAATCCATCGAGGGATTTCAGCATCTTCGCCTAGCAAAGCAGGTTTAATTTAGATTAGAGAACTCTTCAAAAACTTTTTGAGGTGCATATACTTCACCAAACAAATCTTTTAATAAATCCAATTGTTGGATTTGAATTAAATTGCTAAATAAAGTTGTATCTGAAACGACAATCATTACTTAGTTTTTTGAAAATTTTTACTACTTTCTAAATCTTCTACAAAAGCCTCATAATTATAATTTACGGCAATTCTACGGTCTGCTAAAATGTGTTGAAATTTAAACTTAGGTAATTCAGCCATTTCGGAAGCTTTGCCTAATGAGATTTTACGTTTTTCGTAAAGCCAAATTGCAATTTCCAATTTCAAATCTTGCTCATCAGTTTGAGTAGCTTGCAAAAAAGCATCAGTTAATATAATTGCCATTTTTTATAAATATTTGATAATCAGTATTTTATGAATTATATTTGGTTCTTCACATTTTAATTTTTTATAAAGTATTTGATAATCAACTTATTATCTTAAATTTTACTTTTTATTTTCCAAATCTTTTTTTCAAGAGGTAATGTACCCAGCGTTTCAAATATTTTAATTTTATCTATTTTATACAAATGCTTGATAATCAACATTTTACAATAAAAATTCCCCCTCCGGGGGCTAGAGGGCTTCTAATTCGCATCATCTTGCGTACAGAAATACTCAATCGTTTTGAGGGCGCAAGTGCGGCAATAACTTAGTTTGCTCTCCATTGTCTCAATCATTCGATTGTATAACCGTTGGTTTTCGTCATTGGTTCGGTTCGAGAGCGCGCCTACCAAACTGCCCGCGCCCGCCACATCCGATTTAAGGCGCACATCCGTAACGGCTTTGACCAATTCGTTGTTATCCATAAAATCGTAAGTAGGGTCTTGAATCATTTTTTGCCCATAGATTTTTGAGATTGTAGTGCGGTAGCTTTGTTTTTGCTCCCGATTTTTCAAGCCCAAGCGTTCTTCTACACTGTCAATAAAGGTTTCATCAATTTTTAAAGAAACCAACTTGCCGTTTTGGGGGTCTTTATAAGTCCAAATTTTGTTCGGTCCGAGGTTTTTGGCATCAATCCCAATAATCATATTGACATAATTCAACACATCTTTTTGAATGGCATCTGGCTCGTCCATATAGGCATTGAAGATGGCAGTCATAATGTTTTTGCGGTGCAGACCTCGGGCGGTTTTTAAATCATTCAAATACTTTGCCTGGTCTTGCGGGTCGCGTACATAATCCAAAATCACAGTTTCAATTGCCTTAAATACATCTCCGGCGTACATACATTTGCCTTCTTGAGTTTCAGAGCGTTCCAAGAGGATTTGAATTGCCCGCCCCAAATTGCGATGCCCCATTCCTTTTTGCCCAAATCGTTTGGTAATATCGGGTTCAGAATTTAATTCATTGATAACTTCGGTCAAGGTTTTGATACTTTTTTCACCGGCAACTTCGCCCGCCGAGAGTTTCATCATTTCTACGGCAGTAAGTTTGTCAGACAAAGGCATTCGGGTTAGGGCTACCGCCACCGAAAGCGCGTAGTTCAAATTAGGGTCAACGTGCAAACTCTCGCCCGAAAAAGTGGTTTTTTCTTGGCTACCAATGGCAAATGAAGTCAATTGCTCTTGCAAACGGTAGTTGGTATTGTGCGACATATAACAAAGTCGGCATCTATCTACAATGGGAGCTTGTTCTTTTTCTTCCAAAAATCGCCCAAATTCGGCATTGTTACTCGTGGCAATAATCAAAGTATCAAGCGGCCATTTGAAGCCTTCCATTTCAATCGTGCGGTTTTGAATTACGCCCAAATAGACTTGTACTAAGTCTTTTTTATTTTTAAAAATCTCGTCGGCAAAGTGGATTCCCCCACCCGCTACCCGCGCGAGCGCGCCCCTACGAAGGTCAAAACGATAAGGATTGTTGGTATCTACAATGTGCAAAAGGCGGGTAATGGCTTCTTCGCCCAACAAATCAATTGCCGAGGAGGTAATTTTGTCTTTGGCGGCGTATTTGCCGGTGAGCGTACCGCGCGATTCGCTGATAGGCACTGGCACTATCTCAATAAAATCGAGCATTTTTTTAATGTCGCCATTGGTATAGTTGCGAATTTCATCAAAAATATAATCCGAACAAGCTCCCAAGGGGCGATAGGCTTTGAAATATTGCTCAATTTGGGCATCTTTTGCGCCTAGTTTTGCCAAATATTCTTGGCAATCGTCTTTATCTTCCCAAAGATTCATTGCCAAAACCATTGGGTCTTCAAAAGTTTGCGATTCTATTTCCGTAATTTTGCCATAACCGCCCAAAGCCTCTAGGTTTTTGAATTTGAAAGTATAGCGTTTATTTTCGGGCAAGGAAACAAAATCGCGGTAGAGTTTGCACAAAAAATCCACAAAATAAGTCTTGCCATTGCCCGGTTCACCAATCAATACAAACGCCATTTCTGCCGAAGAACCGCCCTCGGCAGCATCTTTGACGTAGGACACAAAGCTATTGATTTCGTCATACATTCCGATTACGTGGCGTTTTGCCTCGCGGAAAATGCGAAAATCATAGGTATTCATTCCATTGACGGTTACTTTTTGGATTTTGTCTTTATCGCCCAGCACCATTCGGCTCACGGTCTGAAATACGTTTTCAAACTTCAAATCGCCTTTAATCACATCTTTGAGGTGCGAGTCTAAGCTACGATATTGTATTTTGGAAGTGGTTTTGATTAAGGTCTTTTCCATTATTATTTCTTTTAATTAATTGATAATCAAGGTTTTATGTATTATATATCAACTAGATATAAATTAAATCATATATTTCGGAATTAAATATAAATATCTGATAATCAATCACTTACAAAAACTTAGCCCAACCCAATGTTGAAAGTTTTTAGTAATTTAATTGATAAAATTTCATTTAAAAAAAATCCCGCAGAGAATAGAACGCCGTGAAGCCCGGTGGCGGCAAAGAATTTATTGAGTTCCTAATGCGCTATAGCCGAATAAGATTTTGGGTTTCTTATGGATATAACGTATTTCGTTCGCAAAATATCTCAAAAATTAAAAAATAAATTTTTTTATTGGGATATAATAAAATTTAATTTTTGAAGTTTTAAGCCATTTTTAACATTTTGATTGGATTAATAAAATGTTTTTTTGAAGTTTAGAGAGATTTTTTGCCTTATTCAAAATTTCGAGTAGGCGAATTTTTCGTCTCTGCGACAATGCTTGCTGTAAACAGCGAGCGTGCAAGACCACAGACATGACGCTCGACTCTGAAGAAAGCCGAGCGTTATGGATTTACGCTACACAGCAGAGCAACTCGATTTCGCGCACAGTGTGCGTGAGTTCACCCGCAGCA
>JALONJ010000120.1 GCA_025455045.1 Microscillaceae bacterium
AAACTTTTTTAATTTACATAAGTAATTGATTATGAGTTATTTACGATACAATTTCCTTACTAAAATGATCAATTTGGTATCGTAATTCAATATAAAATTAGGTGTTTTCTTAAGAATTTCTGCTTTTCAGAGCGAATTTGCTCGAGTTCAAGCATTTTAACTTCCTAATTGAAATAGCCAACCCAATTAAATAGGATAAAATCCGATTTTGAAGATGTTTTTAACCCAGAAAAGCAAAAAATAACTAAAAATGACCAATTTTAATTTGGAAAAATGCCCAATTGCTAAAGTCTTTAAGATTAAATTTTCTTTGTAAAATATTGATAATCAAGTATTTATATTATGTTTTAGAGTTTTACAGAGTTTCCAATATTAATTAGAAATAATTTTTCAATAATTTTTTATAATTTATTGATTATCAGGTATTTATGTATAAGTTTTAATTATTAAAAAACTGATTTAAAATACTAATGCTGTTAGGTAAAATTTTATAAAAATAATAAATTATTAACAATAGTTCGGATAGTTTCTAGTTTCTAAGCCTCCTGCCCCCGAAGGGGTTCTTTTCCGAGTCATTTACTAAGCATCTGATAATCAGCTTTTACATAAAACACTTAAAATAGCATAACTTGTTGATTATCAATTACTTACAAAAAATGTCTGAAGTATTGATTAAAATAATTATATTTATTTAAGAAAAAGGTCTATTACCTAACCCAAGAGATAAAAGACTATACTTTATTTCAACAAGATGACTTGCTTGACTTTTTAAATTTTTGGTTCAAATAAATATGCTCAAAAGCCGGAAGAATCAAGAATTTTACTTGCAAAAAATGACCAAACCCTAACTCACCACCATCTTAAAACCCACACTTGGTATATTTTCTAGTTTGATGTTGGGGTCATCTTTGAGGTACTTGCGCAAGCGCGTAATAAATACGTCCATACTACGCCCCATAAAATAATCGTCTTGCCCCCATATTTTTTTCAAGATTTCTTCTCGTTTTAAGACTACATTTAAGTTTTGACAAAACATTTGCAATACTTCGGCTTCGCGGAGCGTGAGTTGGCGAATTTGCCCGTTGAGTTCCAGATTGAGATTGTCAAAATCAAATTGGTAGTTGCCAATTGTATATTTTTTGGGTTGGTTTTCTTTTTTTTGGGTTTCGGGTTTGGTTCTTTTCAAAAAGACTTCAATTTTGAGCGATAATTCCTCGATGCTAAAAGGCTTGGTAATATAATCATCAGCTCCTAATTTCAGACCGGCAATTTTGTCTTCTTGCAAAGACTTGGCAGTCAAAAATAAGATAGGAATATTTTGGTTTTTGTTGCGAATGCGCTCGGCTAGGGTAAAGCCATCTACTTTGGGCATCATTACATCTAAAATGCAAGCATCGAATTCTTCTTTGTTGAATCTTGTCCAAGCGACCTCACCATTTTCACAGTGAATCACTTCGTAGCCACGCAGTTCCAGACTGTCCTTTGTAACCATTGCCAAACTCAAATCATCTTCGACAAACAAAATCTTGGCTTTTATATCCATCACATTTACAAATTTTACGATTTCGGAGAAATGTTTTAAAATCAAAAGTTTTAGAAAACTTAAGGATTTTCAATACTTGCGCAAATTACAAATATTTTTACCAAAATAGCTATCAATTACCGGACTTTGCCCCGAAGTAGTCCTGTAACTTTGCTAAGTATGCTGGCAATAATGAATTATGGCACGGTTTCGGCAATATATTCCGTTGATGCACCTATAAAATGACAAACTAATGTTGGCAAATTTTTCTAAAGAATTTTATGCGGAGTTTTTGAGCGAAAATGGCGACCACCCGGAAGCCGAAAAGCCCCGCGTAGCTACCAGTACCCAACAATTTGAATGGATTGTTTTTTTGAAAAATAATTTGGATAATTATTTTCAAAACCGCACCAATGTAACCGTAGCGGCGTGCCTGTGGTGGTACCCAATGGAAAATAATCCCAAACTTCGCATAATGCCCGATGTAATGGTGAGCTTTGGTCGCCCCAAAAAAGCCCGTGATGCCTACCGACAGTGGGAGGAGGCGGATACGCCGCCCCAAGTGGTATTTGAGATGATTTCTGCCAACAATACTGTGCGCGAGATGCGCCGCAAGTGGCGTTTTTATCAAGAGTTTGGGGTGGAAGAATATTATATTTATGACCCCGAAGACAATGACTTGCGCGTGTGGACACGCGAAGCTGACCGACTTGCCGAGCGCGAGGTTGAGCCGGAATGGACTAGCCCTTTGTTGCAAATTCGGTTTGTATTGGCAGGCAAATCTTTGAAAATTTTTGACCTATACGGCGAGCCTTTTTTGAGCTTTGCCGACTTGATGCAAACCCTCCAAAGCCAGCGCAGAATAGCCGAAGCCGAAAAAAACGCCCGCGAAGTTGCCGAAGAACGCCTCGAGACCGAACTCATAGCCAAACAAGCCATTTTGGAACGCGAAGAACAAATCAAACGCGCCAAAGAAGCGGCTTTGCAAAGAGAAGAAGAAGAACGACAAGCCAAAATCACTGCGATTAAAAAAGCTGAAGAAGCCCGACTTGATGCCCAAAAAAACCTAACCGACAAACAAACGCAAATCGATTTTTTGCGCGAATTGTTAAGAAAAAACGGTGTTACGGTAAGGTGAAAATATTTTGTTTTATTTTGTAAGTAATTGATAATCAGATAGTTATAATTTTTAAATAAAAAATCCTGATTAGGTTTATAATCGGGATTTTTTAGTAAATATTTAATAACTCATTGATAATCAGCTATTTATATAATTTCTTATTCCTCATTCAGTACTTCGGATAGTTTATATAACTAATTGGCTATCAGATACTTAGTAAATAACTCGGAACTAGAAACTAGAAACTGCCCGAACTATTCTTATTGATTCATTGTTCATTAAACTCTCCAAATCAACCAATCAACCAATTTGCTTATTCATACCGCAAACTCTCGACGGGATTGGTGCGGGCTATGCGGAAAGTTTGGTACAGCACCGCCACAAAAGCTATCAACAAAGTGAGCAATCCGGCAACCACAAATAGGCTGATATTCAATGAGATACGATACGCAAAGTTTTGCAACCACCAATCCACAGCATAATAACCCGCCGGAATTGCCAATACAATGCCGAGCAATACCAAGCGATTAAATTCACTGCTTAACAACCAAATAATCGAGGACAAAGATGCCCCCAAAATCTTGCGAATGCCAATTTCTTTGGTGCGCTGGCTGATGTTGAGCGTAGCCAAACCAAACAAACCAATCAAAGAAATAAATATGGCAAATAAAGCCCCTGAACTGACAATCTTTTGCCAGCGTTGTTCGCGCTCGTATTGTTGAGCAGTGATAATTTCGGCAAACTGACTGTCAAAAGGGCGATAGGGCTCAAGTTTGCGCCAGATTTTTTTCAAGGCATCATTTACGGCTACCGCTTTGCCTTCTTTGGCGCGAACCCAAATCTCCCCATAATCGTTTTGCGCAAATATATGCCACATCATCGGCTCTATTTTTTGGTGTAAAGACTGCGAATGATAATCTTGGATAACTCCAATGATTTTGTATTTTTGGCTTTTGTCCCAAGTCTTTTGGACGGTAACCCCAATCGGGTTTTTGATTCCCAATTTAGCCACTAGAGCTTCATTGACTATGACCGACTTGGCACTGTCAGTTGTCAATTCTCGAGAAAAATTACGCCCTTGTTTGAGTTTGATTTGAAAAGTATTCAAAAAATCTTCATCTACTTTTTGATGGATTACATCTACTCGTTTGCCGTCAAATTCAAAAGGACTCATCCAAGTCCCGCCGCTTCGTCCTGTAATCAGCTCAACATCAGGGTTTTGGTTTAATTCATTGCGAATCAGTGGCAAAAGTTGATTGCCTCTGCCCCAGCCCGGGTTCAATCGGATTAAGTTATTGGTTTTATATCCTAAGTCTTTTTGTAACAGAAAATTTAATTGTTGATAAAAAGCCACCATTCCAATCATCAAAAAAACCGACAAAGCAAACTGTATGACTACCAATGATTTGGTGAATAAATTACTGCGTCCGATTTTTTGTTTGCCCTTCAAAACCTTCACCGGCTGAAAACTTGATAAAACCAAAGCTGGATAAAAGCCCGCCAACAATGCCGAAATCACCAAAATAGCCATCACACCAACCGGAATTTGCCAATCCAAATAATGAAAACTCAAATTTTTGCCTGATAATTTGTTAAACCAAGGTAAAAGCACTTCGGCAAGGGCAAAACCCGCAACAGTCGCCAACAAACAAAGCAAAAATGCCTCGCCCAAAAATTGAAACATTACTTGATAGCGAGTCGCCCCAATCACTTTGCGAACGCCGATTTCTTTGGCGCGGGGGAGCGATTGCGCCAAAGATAGATTGGTAAAATTGATACAAGCAATGATTAAAATAAAAGAGGCTATCCCAAATAAAATATAAGAATACATAGGATTGTTTGCCTCTACGATGCCATTCCCATTGTTGATTTCACCGTTTAGGTGTACGGTTTTGAAACTTTGTAAAGTATATTGCCACTCAAATCCTCCGCCGTGTTCTTTGGCACTGCGTTCTATTTCGCCTTGAGCGTATTTTTTAATCAGTTGGGGCAATTGGGCTTCTAGGCTCTCAATTTTTGCATTGGGTTTCAACACCACAAAAGTATTGATGAAGAAATTGAGCCATTTGTAATCATTTTGTTCGTTTTCTTGGATCAAGCGCGTAAAAGGCAATAAAATTCCGAAACGAATGGAGGAGTTTTCCGGCATATCTTCGGCAATACCGCTAATCATATAAGGCACAAATTTGTTGTCGTATTCAATCAAAATATTTTTGCCCATTACATCGGTTGAACCAAAATATTTCAAAGCCATTTTTTCGGTGATGACGGCTGAATTGGCATTTTTGAGTACCGTTTTGGAGTTGCCTTTACGCAAAGGAAAGCTAAAAACTGCCAAAAAATTATTGTCCACATTGTGCAATTCTTCCATAAATGCCCGATTGCCCACGCGCACCAATCGTTGGTCGTTTGCCAAACGAACAAAAGTTTCTACGCCGGGAAGTTCCTTTTGCATCGTTTCGCCGATGGGGAGATTGGAAATAGAAGATGTATGGGACTTACCTTCATATTTACTGATGACATTGACTCGATAAATTTTATCTAAATTTTTGTGAAATTTGTCATAACTCAATTCATCTTTGACAAATAAAAAAATGAGTAAACAACCGCACAAGCCGATTGCCAAGCCAAATAAATTGATAAACGAATACAATTTATTGCGCCAAATATTGCGAAGGGTAGTTTTGAGGTAGTTTTGAAACATAAATTTTATGATGAAATGTTGTTATATGGTGAAATGATTAGTTTTACTGATTGCTAAAATGATACAAAACTTATTCCTTTTTTGTAAATAATTGATAATCAGATGTTTATATAGAAATATCGAAACTTTAAACTGTACGATTTAGGACAAAAAATACGATTATTTTGATAAATAGAACTTTTCCTCAAAAAAGGTTACCAAACTTGAAATGTTTTGATGCGTATGGAGTATTAGTTCTACTTTGGCACTTTAGAAGGGCGCATTTCAAATTTACGTATTTCGATAGCCTCACCCTAGCCCTCTCCGAAGGAGAGGGTATAAGGTGGTAAATATGAAATGCACCCCTTTAGAAATGGGTGAGGTTAAATTGAACTGTTTTTTTCAAAAACCTTCATCTAAATTGTATTTTTCTATGTTTTCTATGTGTCTATGTTAGGCTGTTCAAACGTGTTTATTTCTTCCTCCTATTTTTGTCATTCGTTTTATAGTCTTTAAGGTCATTTATTTTGACTTTTTCGAGGGCGTTTTTTAGTTATTTTATTCTGTTGCATCAGCTTTTTAAACAAAGCGAAACCCATCAATCTTTATGAGCAACTTTGTGAAGTAAACCAAGAATGGCGCAAAAATCGTTCAATTGCCGAAAAATTAGGCTTTTTGCAGGCTTCTACTATCAAAAATGAACAAGATTTATTGGTATTTCATATTCAAACTTTACAGGCAATATTTTCAAAACGGATTTTACCACATCTGACTCCACTCCAGCAACAAACCCGCTTACAACATCTAAAAGTTTTAGCTCAATATGCCCAATTGCGCGATTGTCCCCGCAATTATAATAAGACATATCGCACGCCAGTTTTTATTGATGAAAAGGGGCGATATTGTGCCGTAGGCTATTTGATGCTTCATTCCGGCAAAAAGAATTTTTGTGAAGCCGTCCAAAAAACTAACAATTATATCTATATCCGACAAATTGAAAATCAAGAGTTTAGCGAGTGGCAACAAAGCTCAGGCTTGAGTCTAGATGAATTGGCTTGGATTCAGCCCGCTTATAGCCCAGTAGTCAAATTGGTAAAATGGAATCCCCAAACCTTGCATAAAACCCCAGTATTTTTGGATTCAGTGTCCACCGCCCGGATTTATTTGCCCGAATACGATCATCGAGATATTTTTCGTCTTAGTCGGATATTTTGGGGAACTATTGTCTCGCTGGACGAAGTAAAGGAAATTGCTAAAACACTCATCTATCAACCCAACTGGGATTCTATTCCAAACGATGCTATAAAATGTGCCAAAGTTTATCGGGAAGAATTATATATTAGCTTTGATTCGTCGAGTAGGGTAGCAATAAGCGAAAATGATTATCAAGATAAATATTACTCTTGTGTTTACAAATGGAGTAAATCCCAAAAATGGGAGTTGGTATTGGACTTAAGCTATTCAGTAGCTAAGAATACAGGAGATTTGCCCCACATTTATAGTCTTTTTGAATATGCCGGCAAACTCTACGCCGGCGGTGGAGATACTGATTTTAATTCTTATTTGGCAGTCCTGGAAAATGAGCAATGGAAGGAAATCAAGCAAAATTTTGGAGGGTATGTATTTGGCATAGTGTATAAAAACAAACAAACCTATTTGGGCATCACGCACCCGCCAGATGGTTTTCGATAAAACAACTATCTACGAAAGCAATGCTCTGAAATGCGCCCCTTTGAAATTACAGCAATTCCCACTGTAGAAATTTTAAACGAATATTTAATTTTTTAAAAATGAGTTTTGATATAACTAATTGATAATGAGGTGATTATAAATAAATATTGAATCTTCACTACTTTTCAGGAATTGCCTTCGGCAATTCCATTGAATTCTGAAAAGCTCTCGCTTTTCAGTGATTCTGAACATTACCAAGCAAAATGAATATTTTGCGAAGCAAAATGAATATTTTGCGAAGGTAGCGAGCGGAGCTCTGAAGAATCTAAAGCGTTGATTATCAAGAGTTTCAGATTCTTACCGCGCCTTTGGCGGGTCATAATCACTGAAATTGATAAATTTCAGAAAAAAGATTCTCATTCCTGAAAAGTGGTAAAGAGCCGAAATTTTCTATTAATTGCCTGATTTTCAATTACTTAGCCTACTTATCTCACCAAAGGCGGAGCAGGGGGCTTAGAAACTATACCAACTATTGATTTACTCAACGACTGCAATCTTACTCACCAAGGTCTGAGTACCATCAGCATTGGTACTAAAAATCAGATAAATACCGGTTTGGGCTTTTACATTGTTGTAATCGCGCAAATTCCAAGTGGCAGTTCCACCTTGCGCGCGAGTTTCATAAAATAATCTACCCGAAGCATCGGTTATTTTGACATTCGCGCCCTCTACCAGCCCCGAAATGCCCACCAAACCTGTAAAATCGGGGCGCACCGGATTGGGAAATACCTTTACTTGCCCATATTCGGCATTGCCCACGGTAGCCGTGCCACGATACGATACAATGCCTTGCGCAGTGGCAACAAACACTTCGCCACTACTTGGCTCAATTTTTATATCCAAAATTACATTGTCGGGCAAAGGGCTGTTGTTTACATTAAAATAAGACACCAAAGCCCCACCATCGGCACTAAACAGCCACAAACCGTTGCGTGTACCAATCCATTTGCGATTACCGCCATCTACTGCCAGTGCCGTAACTACCTCAGCGCGTAACAAAGGACGCGATTCAAAAATCGGGGTAAACGCATTGATTGCCCCCTCAAAAACCCGATTCGGATTGCTAATCACAGTTACACCTCGGTCAGTACCAATCCACAATTGCCCTTCCAAGTCCTGAACCAGTGCATTGACATTGATACTAGGCAAATTACCTTCATTGGCATTGCTACTCAAGTATCGATTGCGGTTTGTTCGTTCATCAAAAACCCAAATGCCGCCCCCGCGATTTGGACTCAGACGAATCCACTTAACTTGCTGATTATCAATGAGTATGTCTTGCGGAGTGCGGGCGGCTAGGTTCATAGGCGAGTAGCTTTGCCAAGTGCCATTGCTTCGCAACACGTGCAAAGCCGGTTGATTGGCGGCGGCAAAAGTACTTATCCACACATCGCCTACGCGGTCGGTTGCCAAGCCCCCCACCCGAATTTTGCCCTGATTGTCGGCGACCAAAGTTGTACCGGCGGTATTTTGATTAAGGATAGAAAAATTGCCGGTTTCGGTTCTTTGCACAATACCATCACCAAACGAAGCCAAGTACACATTTCGATTGGTGCGATTGTAAACGGCTTTGGTTAAATCTCTGATATTCAGTAGATTAGGAGTATTCAAACCATTGAAATTTGACCAAACAGCCGGGCGAAATTGGTAAAATCCGGCAGTGCGATTCAAGGGGTTATAATTTTCGTCAAAGCCCCCCGATAAGCCCAAGATTTGGTCTTGGTATTGATACAAACTCCAAGTATCGGCACGCGCCGGACCATTGGGCGCGAAATTTTGAAAAGTTCCTGAAAAATTGCTGACCAAGCCACTGCGATTGTCGGCAATCCACAGGCGATTTTGTGGGTCTAAAAAAGCCGATTGGGGGCTGATAATCAGAGAGTTACTGATTTCGCTGATATTTTCATTTTCATCAATTTGATACACTCGATTGGGCGCGCTTACCAAAATTTTGTTTTGGCTGATTTGCAAATTTTGGAGATTGGTAGCCGGAAAATTGAAAAGTGTCCATTGATTTTGATGTAAGTATTTGTAAATCAAGCCATTAGCCAATAATGCATAAATCACATTGTTGCGAGTTACAATTTTGCGGACTGCGCCATTGGGCAAGCCATTGCTGGGCGAAAAACGCTTCCAGTTGTTGAAATCCAGCAAATTATCTCGCAAAGCCCCAATGATGATGCCTTGCGCGGTTGCCAAAACCAAACTATCACGAGATATGGTAAGGGCTTGAACTGCCAAATTAGCCCCATTGATACCTAAGTTTTGAAAAGTTTCGCGGATTTGGCGGCGATTGAGGTCAAGCACCACCAAGCCAAAGTCGGCGGCGATATAAGCCAAATTTTGATTGAAAAATATTTGATTCAAATTTTTACTACCGGCAATATTGGCATCTCTAATCAAGGAAATTTCGCTAATCTCCTCATTATCAATCAAATCCAAAGTACTGTTTTGATATGCCAAGACCAAAGTTTGGCTTTGATTATCAAAAGCCATCGCGCGAATGGAGGTTTCACTCAAACCATCAATTTTGCTCAAAGTATTGAGGCTGTTGTCCGATTTGTCCAAATAAAACAAGCCATTATCACTCGCACAATACACGCGCTCACTCGTCCAAGCCACTTCTCGGGCAGATAAATAGCTAAAGTGAGTGCGCCAAGTGCCAAGCGGTATGTCTTGGGCTTGGCTTTCCAGAATCGGCAAATAAATCAACCACAAACCCCAAAAATATTTTAAAGGGAGTTTTGTTTTATCTAAAATATTGATAATCAACAAGTTAATATTTTTTTTGTAATAAGCGGTCAAGAATGTTCTTTGGTAATGATTCATTGATTTTCGGCAAAAGATTTGGCTCAAAAATACAAATCTCAAAGACTTATTCAAAGGAGATGCTTAATTTTGTGTGGATTACCGTTCTCAACCAAAAGCGAGGCGGTATTTTTCTAAATTGATTTATCCAATGAATGGTTTAGTGATGGCAGGGGGCTTGAGTACCCGAATGGGGCAAGACAAAAGCGATTTAATCTATACAGACAAACCGCAAAGGCAAGTGGTTTTTGAATTATTGCAAAAATATTGTGCCGAAGTATGGGTGAGTTGTCGCCCTTCGCAAATAGAAAAATGGAAGGACAACCTCTCGTATTTGCCTGATAATCAAGTAGATATAGGACCGATGGCGGGGCTTTTGCGGGCTTTTGAATATGCGCCCCACGAGGCTTGGCTCGTGATGGCTTGCGATATGCCTTGGGTCAATGCCGAAGTTTTGGATTTTTTAGTACAAAATCGCAATGCCGACAAACTAGCCACCGCCTTTCAGAATCCGCAAGCCCAATTTCCTGAGCCTTTGCTAACTATCTGGGAATCAGGTAGTTATGAATTTTTGCAAACCGCTTGGCAAAATACTCATTTCTCCTTGCGAAAACTATTGCAAACCCTTGATATTCAATTGATTAGCTTCCCCAAACCCGCCTTGCTCCGCAATGTAAATACTTGGGAAGAATACGAAAGTGTGAGAGAGGAATTGGCGTTGGGGGAGGGTTATGCTCAAAATTGAATGTTTTTTTCAATGATGTTGATTTTTCCCTAGCGAGGGCTTTGCAAACCCCTCGCTAGGGAAAAATCACAATGATTGAGTATAGATTGGTTTTGGAATAGAGATAGGGTAGGGGGAGAGAAAGAAAAACTATATTTGCTTAAAAAATTAATCCACAATGCAAGACGAAATACAGGAATTTATAGAAAACCGTTTTGGCGTAACCACCAATGTATTTTTACAAGCCTTACGAAGTAGCCCCAGTGCTAATGGCTATATGATGGGAGCAAGCACGAATTTGTTTTTATGAATCTCCAAAAAATCAGCCATTCGCCTACCTCGCCTAAACATCTATACCAAAACTATACGATTGATGTCTTGGTAAAAGACGAAAAAACGCAAACTGTTTTTACGCCTCCTTGGTATAAGGACCTTGAAAAACTGATTAGAGAAACTATACTAACACCAAGAGAAATTAACGAGAGCCAATTAGACACAAGAGAAGATGTTGAGGAAATAGAAGATTGAATTTTCTTTTACGCAAATGTGTGGTATATTTGACTAAAAAATTAGCACTTCTTTTAAAATATGTCAAAAATAAATTCTGAAACAAGAATTATAGACAACAAGGGCAATGCTGCATTGGCTACTTTTTGTGCTAATCATATTCCTGCTATTTCTTGGAAACCAATACCAATTGATGACATAGGGATTGACGGACAGGCTGAATTGTTTAACAATAATAATGAGCCTTTGAGTGAAATAATTTATATTCAACTCAAATCAACGGAGAAAGATAAGAGTTATATAAAAAACGAGAACCCAAACAATAAAACTTTTACCTTTTATGCAGAAAAATCTCACGTTGAATATTGGCAAAACTTATCTAATGATGTATTGTTAGTGATTTATGATAATAGAGATGATGCCAATAGGCTTTATGCAAAAAAAATTGAAAACATTGACTTAAAAAATACAGGTACTAAATCCGTTCCTATTCAGTTTCACCAAGAGAATGATTTACTTGATGTTAGTAAAAATGATTTTTTAGATAGATTTTCACGTACCCTAAACAAGATAAATCCTAAAATTAAATCAGTTCCAACAGAAACAGAAAAATTAGTTTCTAATTTACTCAAAATATCATTCCCTACTGATAAAATTGGTAGTCCCCTAAATGGTAGTGCCTTAAATATAATGCTGAACATAATTAGTGAAAAGGTATTGAGGTAATTTTCAGCATTACATCTGTGGCACTACCTTTATTCTTACAAAAAAAGCCCTCTCCCCTCGGGGAGGGTTTGGGTGGGGCTGTTTTTTTTGGCAGAGTTACCAAACTAGGATATCAAGGCAATAAAAACGGCAACCCGATTTATAAAAAAGATGAATTTGGCAATTTGCTCAAAAATGAAAATCGAGAATTAATTTTGGACGAAGATTTTAGCCAAATCATCAAGGATTATAAAATTTTCCAAGAAACCAATGAAATCGAGTCCGAAAACAGTTTTACTTTTCCGGTTTCCGAACTCAATGGCAGATTTGATTTTGATTATTATGCGCCCGAAAATCGCAAATTGTTAAATAAACTCAAAAGCCTCAATGCGGTAAAACTTTCCGAAATTTGCGAAATTGTCAAAGTCAAAAGCAAAAAATTGGCTAATCCTAATGAATTGGTAGAGTACATCGAGCTTTCAGATATCAATACTCCAAGTTATGAAATCATCAATACAACCACTTATTTAGTTCACGAGTTGCCGAGTCGGGCAAGCTATGAGGTTCAAGAAAATGATATTCTTACGGCTGTTGCCGGTAATTCAATAGGCACAGTCAAACACGCAACTGCCTTAGTTACAAGGGATTATGAAGGAAACATTTGTACCAATGGGTTTAGAATTTTACGAAATTGTAAAGTAGATTTATATTATTTGTTGTATTATTTACGAACCGAAATGTTTTTGAAACAGGTTTTTATGTATCGAACTGGGGCGGCTATTCCTAATATATCGGATGATGATTTAGGTAGAATCTTGGTGTATTTGCCCGAAGACAAGGTTCTGCAAGAAATAAGCGAAAAGGTTCGCCATTCCTTTGAACTTCGCAAGCAAGCCCGGGAAGCGGTGGAGAAAATCGCCATCGAGTTTTAGTATATTTTGCAAGTCTTCTATTTTCAATTTGAGAGTATAATTTTTGGGCTTTGGTGCGTAATTTGCCCTGAATATTTAAAGTTTAATAAAAAGTAAAATCGTTTCACAATCAACTGATAATCAATTAGTTACATTCTATAATTTGTTAATTATGCGTTAAATAAACGACAGCGATTGAAAATGGTGGCTAATCCAGCTAATTTTGTAAGGCTCAATAGAACGAACCTAAGCCATTTTTAATCGTGAAAAATTTATTTTTTGGGTTATTTGCAATTTTAGCTTGCATTTTATCGCCTACACTTCTCGCACAAAAATCCCTCAAATCCGAAAAAATTTATCAAATTTCTGCCCAAAAAATCGCCGAAAAGTTAGATATAGACGGCGAGCTTAGTGAGAAAATTTGGCAAAGTGCTACGCTTGCCAGCGATTTTTATCAAAGTTTTCCTTTTGATTCGTCTTTCGCACTCTCCAAAACCGAGGCTATGGTAGCTTTTGATGACCATTTTTTGTATGTAGCTGCCAAATGCTATGACGATTTGCCCGGCGAATACGTCGTACAATCGCTTCGCCGCGATTTTGACGGCGGAGTCAATGATTTTTTTACGGTTTATTTAGATACTTTTGGCGACCAAACCAATGGTTTTGCCTTTGGCATAAGCCCTTTGGGCGTGCAACGCGAGGGGTTGATTAGTGATGGGGGCAACAATGACCTCAATTTGGATTGGGATAACAAATGGTTTGGCAATGCCAAAATTCACTCGGGTTATTATACCATTGAGATGGCGATTCCTTTCAAAACCCTGCGTTTCAGAGGCGGCTCGGCACCTTGGCGCATCAACTTTGGGCGAATTGACCGCAAACGCAACGAAATATCGAGTTGGGTGCCGATACCACGCAATTTTCGCCTGACCAACTTGGCGTTTACCGGCGAAGTTCTTTGGCAAGAAGAATTGAAAAAATCGGGACCCAATGTATCGTTTATTCCTTACGTAAGTGCGGGTACGAGCAAAGACCACATTGCCGAAACTCCCACCAAAAACACCGCCAACCTAGGTGCAGACATCAAAATCGGCATTACCTCCTCGCTCAATCTTGATTTGACTTTTAACCCCGATTTTTCGCAAGTAGAAGTAGATAGGCAAGTAACCAATCTTGACCGATTTGAAATATTTTTTCCCGAAAGAAGGCAGTTCTTTTTAGAAAATAATGACCTTTTTGCACGTTTTGGTTTTCCGAATACCCGCCCGTTTTTTTCGCGCCGGATTGGGATTGCCCGCGATACCAATACCAATCTCATTGTCTTAAACCCGATATTGTATGGCGCAAGATTGAGTGGCAAGGTGGACAAGAACTGGCGCATCGGTTTGCTCAATATGCAGACTGCCCGCAAGCCCTTGGCGGGCATTGAAGGGCAAAATTATACTGTAGCCGCCGCACAACGCCGGATGTTTGCGCGCTCGGTCTTGGGAATTGTCGTGGTCAATCGGCAAAGGACTTCGGGCGAGGGTAAAAATTTTTCGTTCAAAATCCCCGATTTTGACCGCATTATTGGCTTAGAATACAACCTCAATTCCAAAGACAGCAAATGGACAGGCGAAGCCTACTATCATCGTTTATTTCGCCCCAACAATACTTATGGGCAATACACGCACGGTACTTATTTGGAATACAATGTGCCAACTTGGAACACTTCAATCAATTACCAATATGTAGGCAAAAACTATCAAGTAAGCCAGATTGGATTTGTACCTCGCCAAAATTTTTGGAATTTGGGACACTCAGCCGGTTATCGTTTCTTTCCAAAGGTCAAAGGCGGTAAACTCAACAATCACGGACCGCAAATTAATACCAATCTTTTTTGGCTGACTGATACCCGTATCTTGACCGACCGCGCCAACCGATTTTCTTATCGATTCAATTTTAATAATGGGGCATTTGGGGGGATTTGGCTAAGTAATGAGTTTACCAAGTTGTTTTTTGATTTTGACCCTACCAATACTGGCGGTCAGCGACTGCTTTCAGGGACAGATTATACGGTATCAAGCTGGTACATTCGATTTGAGTCCAATCCGCGCAAGCGATTGTCGTTTAGTCAAGGGGTGGGCGATGGTGGTTATTACAATGGCAATCTTTTTTTGTTGGAAGGTGATATTACGTGGCGTATTCAGCCGTTTGGGATTCTCAATTTGAGTTATTCTTACAATCGGATTCGCCTGCCTCAGCCCTACAATAGTTCAGATTTGTTGCTTATCAGTCCGCGATTTGATTTTACATTTTCCAAAAGTGTATTTTTTACACTTTTTACCCAATACAATAATCAAATCAATAACATCAATCTCAATGCGCGTTTTCAATGGCGATTTAAGCCGGTTTCGGATTTATTTATTGTTTATACCGATAATTATTTTTCAACCGAAACTACTTTGCGCAATGATGAAACCAATACAATGCGCCGTTTTCAGATGCTTCAGACCAAAAATCGGGCAATTGTCCTCAAACTTACGTATTGGTTAAACCTCTAGATTCAGTTTTTAGTTAAGAGATGGAATATGAATTTGGTTTAAGATTAACTAAATTTGCCAATTGAATTGAACACATCATTTTTCAAAATCAGGCAATTGACAGCTTTATTTAGATTAGCCATAACACCTTGATTTTCAAACAATTACCATAAAAATGAATCATTTATATCTCAAAATTCGCAATATAACCAAAGAAACTGCCGAAGCCATCACCGTAGAATTCGAAAACCCTGATAATGAGCCGATTAGCTATCAAGCCGGACAATTTTTGACATTGATTGTCAATATCAAAGGTGAGTCGGTGCGCCGAGCGTACTCTTTGTGTACTTCACCACTTATTCACCAGCATCCGGCGGTTACTATCAAGCGCATCAAAGGCGGCTTGGTATCCAATTATTTGAATGATACTTTGAAAGTAGGCGATACTGTGGAAGTTTTGCCACCGATGGGTGTTTTTACCACCGAGTTTTCCGAAAATAATCGCCGACACTTGGTTTTGTTTGGCGGTGGGAGTGGTATCACACCCTTGATGTCTTTGCTTTTGACTACTTTGCAATCCGAGCCAAAATCAATGGTATCTTTGATTTATGCCAACCGAGATGCCGACTCGATTATTTTTAAGAAAAAAATCGAAGATTTACAAATTCAATTTAAAGACCGTTTTAATTTGGTGCAAATTTGGGAAAAAACGCCTTTGTTCTGGTCTAAAGGACATAAGGGTTTGCTCAATACCAAAATGATTCGTAAAATTTTGGATTCTTTGCCCAAATCTACCGCCGAAGCTACCGAGTATTTTATGTGTGGTCCCAATCCAATGATGGAGGTGATTCAAAAAGCCTTCATAGAGTTGAAATTGCCTTTAGATAAGCTACGCAAAGAATCTTTTGGCATCAGCCCCGAAGAAGCCGCTACCAAAAAAGCCAGCATTTTGGAAGAGTCCCAAAAAAATAATGTACCCACTGAAGGCTATGAGGTTACGGTTCGCTACGATGGTGAAGAACACAAATTTATGGTACCGCCCGATAAATCTATCCTGCAAACCGCCCTTGCATTGGACATTGACCTGCCTTACTCTTGCCAAAGTGGTATGTGTACGGCTTGTATGGGCAAGTGTGTTGCCGGCAAAGTGAAACTCGATGAAGAAGATGCCCTCACGCCCAAAGAACTGGATCAGGGCTACGTACTTACTTGCGTGGGACACCCGATGAGCGAAGGTGTAGTGATTGTCATTGATTGATTTTGAAAAAAATAGGCAGTTGTGCGCTAACCCTGCTAAAATTGTTAAGCATTGATTATCAATGCTTTAGCGATTTTAGTAGGTCAATAGTTCGTGGTGTTTCTAGTTCCGAGTTTCTAGTTGGGGCTAAGTAATTGAAAACCAAGCAATTAACTAAAATTTTGTAAATTTTATAAACGCTTGTTAATCCGCCAGAGGCGGACAAGTGCAGACAAGGTCAGTAAGTTATGAAATATCTACAAAGTATTGAGTAGGTTAAATTACCGTTTAATTTATTCTAAAGCCATTGCTTAGAAATGATTTAAAAATAAAGTAAACAATAGCAATTATTAAATAATTGACTGTGTCTGTCTCTGACTGATAATCAATGTATTACAACTTGTCCGCCTCTGGCTGATTAACTCATTGCTTAGGAATAAGAAAAAAATAATGCGTACAACATTTTTGGCAACATATTGATTTTCAGGCAATTACAAAATTATTCATTTTACATTATTCACTATTCATTCCTTAGTTGATGTAGTTGAACTGGAGTTGAAAAAAATAGGATTTTAAGTCAGAAAAACTTTACTTTGTCAAAAAACTCTAATCTTTTGGAAACCACAGCAATTATCGAACAAGAAGTCCTCAATCTCGAACCCGAATGGCAAAAAGAATATGCCCGTTTGGGAAATTTTTATGCAAAATGGGCGGCTTTTCTGATTATTTTTACTTTTCCTTTGGGGATTTTGCTTTATTTGGACTTTTTGAATAAAGACAATTGGCTACAGTTATGGGCTATCCAATTGCTTCCTTCGGTATTGATTGCTATTGCTTTGATAATCAGACGATTACGAGATTTTCCGCACGAGTATCTGGTCTTGATAATGGCTTTTGGCATTTTTGCTTCGGCGGCGCACAAAGTAGCCGAACAAGATTTTGTTTTTTATTTGCTTAATAATAGCATTTGTTTGATTTTTTCGGCAGTTTTGATGGTGGTGAAACCCGTTTTTCCACCGATTATCGTAATTTATATCCTGATTATTAATCTAATAGCTCAAAAATATATTTATCAAAATGACCTAAGCGACTACTTTGCTCGGCAGGGCGGTATGGTATTGGTGGTAGGAGGAATGGTATTTGTAATGGTTACTTGGTTTCGCTATCAAATTTTGCGCAACAACTTTTTGAATAGTTTGGCTTTGCAGCAATCATATCAAAAACTTGCCCAACAAAATCAGATTATTGAACAAAATAGTCGAGTTATTCAAGAAATCAATCAAGACCTAACCGCCAGTATCAACTATGCCAAGCGGATTCAGGAGGCTATTTTGCCTCTAGATGAACGAATTAGCCAAGCCCTCCCCGAATATTTTATTCTCTGGAAGCCCCGCGATATTGTAAGCGGTGATTTTTATTGGTTTATGGATTCGCCGCTTATCATTGCTGCCGTTGATTGTACCGGACACGGTGTACCCGGGGCTTTGATGAGTATGTTGGGTTCGGAGGCTTTGGGGCATTTGGTCAATGAACGCGACATCAAAGAGGCTGACGAAATCCTCAATAACCTTAACCACGAAATTCGCCGCCTGCTCAAACAAACCGAAACCGGCAACCAAGATGGAATGGATATGGCACTGTGCGTGATTGATAAAGTCAAACAAGAAATGCAGTATGCCGGAGCAAAAAATCCTTTAGTTTATATCCAAAACGATGAAATGAAGGTGATTAAAGCCGAAAATTTCCCGATTGGCGGGTTTCACAAAAGCCACGAAGGCGAAGAAAAATTTACCAAACATTGTATTGATATTTCTATTCCTACTACTTTTTATTTGTTTTCGGACGGGTATCAAGACCAATTTGGCGGACCCAAAGGAAAAAAATTTATGGTAACTCAATTTCATAAATTGCTCTATGAAATTCATCAAAAACCAATGCCGGAACAGAAGCAAATCTTGGAACAAACCATTCAGGACTGGATGCAAATGAGCAAACAACGCCAAATTGATGATATTTTGGTCATAGGAGTAAGGGTGTGAAATAAATGGTGAAAATGGTGAAAATGGTAAGATGGTGGATTTGTCAAAAATTGAGAATTAGAAAGCCAGTATGAGAAGTTTTCTAAGGGTCTTTTCAAAATTAATTTAGACAAATCTTATAAGGTTTTTAAAACCTTATAAGATTTAATCGTTTGATTATCAGTAGTTTATGTTTATATTAAATGATATATACTCAACCAAAAAAGGTTTTTTTAACAAAAATTGATATATTTATCCATCTTCGGCAAAGTTTTAGACTTTGCCGAAGTTCAAAACCAGTTAATTTTGAGTCTAAATCAAATACCCAAAAGTACCGAATATTTATACTTTAGCCTTTGTAGTATTGCCCGCAAATACTTTACGGCTTTTGCCACTACGCATCCGCTTCATTTCTTTTGCCAACTCGAGCATATATGCCTGATAATCAACTTGAATGGTGTGGCGTTTAGAAGTTTTATAGCGTTTGCGCATTGTTTCGGTTTCTTTGTCTATTTCCTTTTGCATAAAATCTTTGGCAGGTAGCGTTACTTCTTCGCTCAACAATTGGGCTATCCACTCCGATTGTCGCTCGGCAATCGGCATAATTGCTCCTAAAGGTTGTACCAAACCCAAGAAAAATAGATTGGGGTACTCAGGGTGAATTACTTTTTTGTATAAATGAATTTCATTGGTTTCTTCAACAGTTTTGGCATCAAAGAATTCATTTTTAAAAAATGGAAAAGTAATTTTATAGCCGGTACACCAGACAATCAAATCAATTTTCTCCTGACTGCCATCTTCAAAAACGACCGAATCACCCGCCAATTCTTTGATATTGGGCTTCACGTGAATAAGACCACGCCCTACCAAATTCAAAAAGTTTTGCGACAGCGTAGGGTGTTCGCTCAAAAGCTGGCGTTTGGGTTTGGGTACGCCATACGATTCTTGTTTGCCTCGTGCCAGCCACAAAATCCCGCTTAAAATGGCTCTATTCAACCACATCGGCGAATAAGAGCTATAGTTTTTGTCCATAAACTCGTCCAGAGGCATTCCCATAAAATAATTGGGAATGATATGCGCGCCACTGCGAGTCGATAAAAACACTTTGCCGGTGTATTGCAAGGCTGATTCGCAGGCAATATCTACTGCCGAGTTGCCAATTCCTACCACCAATACATTTTTGTTTTGTAAAATATCGGGGGTTTTATAATAATGTGAGTGAATCGTTTCACCATTAAAAGTCCCCGGAAACATTGGTTCGGGCATTCTTGCGTTCCAGTGATGCCCATTCGCTACCACCACTGCCAAATATTCTTCCGAATGTCCTTGGTCAGTCGTAACCACATAACCGCCATTGCTACCTTTGCTTACATTGATGACTTTGGTGTTGAAAGTGATTTTGTCGCGCAGGCGAAAATGGTCGACATAGTTGTCAAAATATTTAATAATATCACTATGATGCGGAAAAGGTGGGTAATCTTCGGGCATCGGAAAATCGGAGTACGCCATCATTCGGCGCGAGGTATTGATGTGCAAACTGCGATAAGCCGACGACATTCCGTTGTCATTTTCATATCGCCAGTTGCCGCCAATTTGCGAACCGGCTTCGAAGCAGTCAAAGGGAATACCATAAGCCTGCATATTTTTGCAAGCGGTAATTCCTGATGAACCGGCACCAATGATACAAACTTTTTCTAAGGGCATATATTTTGAGTTTAGTATTAGATTTTGAATCAATTGCGGGGTATTGATTTTGATGAATGTAAAATAATTTTATAAGTAATTGATTATCAGTTATTT
Source organism: Microscillaceae bacterium (assembly GCA_025455045.1). GTDB lineage: Bacteria > Bacteroidota > Bacteroidia > Cytophagales > Microscillaceae > JALONJ01. The sequence continues at coordinate 20,289 of JALONJ010000120.1, forward strand.
ACATATATAAATGCTATAATTTTTTTAGTAATACGATTTCCGAGAGTACCATACCAGAAAAAATTGAAAATCAACGTAACAAACTAATGCAATTTGTTCATTATCAGCTAATTACAAAAAAACGACTTAACTTACTTCTTACATAAGGCTAAGTAAAATGGAAAATATTTAATTTCCTAAATTTTCCATATAAAAATATCAGTGTTAAATTTAATAAAAACTGAACTATAAAAGCAAAAATAGTTTAGTTTTTCTTCAAATAATTCAATAAGACAACTGAAAAGTAATATAAATGTTTGAAGATAACAAATACAGCCCTGACAAATAATGCTAGGTTTTGAGCTT
>JALONJ010000560.1 GCA_025455045.1 Microscillaceae bacterium
GTTTCAGATTCTTCGGAGCTTCGCTCGGTAATTTCACCAAGCTATCGCTTGGTTCATTAATGCTCAGAATCACTGAAATTGATAAATTTCAGAAAAAAATTCTCATTCCTGAAAAGTGGTGAAGAACCTAATACTTTTGCTAACTAACTGGTAATCAATTAGTTATGAAAGTAAAAAGACAATATACCATATAACTTATACATTCATTAAATCTTATTGCTGATGATTCGGAAACTGACCTTTCTAGGGGCTTGGTGCATTGCATTGATTTTCAGTGTATTATGGGTGCAAGCCCACGATACTTTGCGTCATTCACGCACTCAAATAGCCTATCTACCCACCGATACACTCCAAAAATACGCCGACCAGAGCCGATTCAAAGTCGTTTTTAGCAACCTGATTGATACCGACAGCGAAGTTACAACTATCCCTTTTCGCCTAAGTGGTAATTTGATATTGGTTGAAGCCGAACTAAACCAGCAAAATGGTTGGTTCATTTTTGATAGTGGCGCACCCGATTTGAAACTCAACTCTTTTTATTTGCAAAACAACTACACTACCGACAGCCGCGCAGCCGGAGGGATTACCGGCAATGTAACGAATATTTCACTGCAAACGATTGCAAAATTCAAATGGCATCAACTCGAGCGCAAAAACGTAGCCATTGAGAGCTTTGATTTGCACCACATTGAAAGCATCAAACAAGAAAAAATTTTGGGTTTGATAGGCTACGCGCTTTTCAAAGATTTTGAAGTACTGTTCGATTACAAAAAATCGGAACTGGTCTTGTATAAACTAGATGCTGAAGGCAATCGCCTGACCCAGCTTGCCAGCGAAGCCGAACCTCAACACCAAATCACGTTTGAAATGCGCCGCCACGTGCCTATCATCAAGGGCAAAATCGGCAAACAACTCTACACTTTTGCCCTCGATACCGGTGCCGAACTCAATGTATTTGATATGCGTTGGGCAAATCGAGTCAATGCCTATTTCCAAATCACGCGCCGAATGGTGCTTCGCGGCAACGGGCAAGCCGAAGTAGAGGCTTTTTCGGGCAAATTGAGCGAAATGCAAGTCGGTTATTTGCGTTTTAATCAAATGCGTACCGTATTGACCAATTTATCGGAAATGAACAAAGCCTACAATACTGATGTAGATGGTATTTTGGGTTTTGAGTTTTTGAGTCGGCGCAAAACTGCCATCAATTTTATCAAACAAGTGCTGTATATGTGGGAAAATGAGCAAAATTAGCAATCGAAAACAAGCAATTAATCGGCTCTCCTAATTCTACTTTGGCAGTTTAGAAATGAGTCGGGATATTTGAGCTATTTTTAGGTTTTATACAAGTACTTTTTGATTTTAATTGTATTTTTCTATGTTCCTAGGTGTTTCAAAAACTGAAAGTACCACTACTGACTGCGTATCGCCTCTGGCAGATAATCAATGATTTGCATAATTCCTAAATTACTAGGGAACAAGAAAAAATAATGCGGACAATATTTTTTGATAACCTATTGATTTTCAAGTAATTACAAAATTATTCATTTTACATTATTCACTATTCATTCCTTTGTTTATTTTATAATTATTTGCAAATTTGGCACATAATCTAATCGTTGATAAAAAATGAAGACTATCAAAGGACCCGCCATCTTTTTGGCGCAATTTTTAGACAATCAAGCACCTTTTAATAACCTGCCCAATATATGCGAATGGGCAAAAAACTTGGGCTACGCCGGCGTGCAAATCCCCACTTGGGATACCCGTGTGATAGACTTGCAAAAAGCCGCCGAAAGCCAAACCTACGCCGATGAAATCAAAGGCATAGTAGAGAGTAAAGGCTTGAAAATCACCGAGTTATCCACGCATTTGCAGGGGCAATTGGTAGCCGTCAATCCAGCATACAATACTATGTTCGACGCTTTTGCCCCCGATTCGGTCAAAAACAACCCTCCAGCGCGTACCGAATGGGCAATTCAACAATTGAAATATGCCGCCCAAGCCAGCCAAAATATGGGTTTGAATGCCCACGTGAGTTTTTCGGGGGCTTTGTTGTGGCAAACGGTGTATCCTTGGCCTCAGCGTCCGGCAGGCTTGGTCGCTGCCGGTTTTGAGGAATTGGCAAAACGCTGGCTACCAATTTTGAATGTTTTTGAAGATTGTGGAGTCGATTTGTGCTATGAAATTCACCCGGGCGAAGACCTCCACGATGGCATTAGCTTTGAGCGTTTTTGGGAGGCAACCGGCAAGCACAAACGGGTCAATATCCTGTATGACCCTAGTCATTTTGTACTCCAACAATTAGATTACTTGGCTTATATTGATATTTATCACGATTTTATCAAAATGTTTCACGTCAAAGATGCTGAGTTCAATCCTACGGGGCGGTCGGGCGTGTATGGCGGCTACCAAGATTGGATTGATCGCCCCGGGCGTTTTCGCTCTTTGGGCGATGGACAGGTGGACTTTAAATCTATTTTTAGCAAACTGTCGCAATACAATTTTGACGGCTGGGCAGTGCTTGAGTGGGAATGTTGCATCAAATCGCCCGAGCAAGGCGCGCGCGAGGGAGCAATTTTTATTCAAAATCATATCATTGACGTAACTCAAAAAACTTTTGATGATTTTGCTTCGGCAGGCAAAGACGAGCAATTGATAAAAAGTGTACTAGGAATATAATTAGGGGCGAGAAGCAAGGATATAACGGCTTGTGAACTTTTTATAACTCGTTGACCGTGTCCGCTTCTGGCGGATTATCCGTGATTTATAAACCTTATTCGTTCAAACAAACTAGAAAAAAATTTCAAACTTTGCTAAATTTGAATCAAACCAAAAACCAACAAAAAAATGAAACAAGACATAGCCCAAATTCGCCAAGACTATACGCGACAATCGCTTGATATTCAGGAGGTTAGCTCTAACCCATTTGCGCAATTTGAAAAATGGATGGAAGAAGCCATCAATGCCGAAGTACCTGAACCTACGGCAATGACTTTGGCAACCGTCGACAGCCAAGGCGTGCCTTCGGCGCGAATTGTATTACTCAAAGGCGCAGACGAACAAGGCTTGGTTTTTTTTACCAATTATGCCAGCACCAAAGGCAAAGCTATGGCAAGCAATTCGCAAGTCTGCCTCAATTTTTTTTGGGCGGAATTGGAAAGGCAAATCAGAATCATCGGTAAGATTGAAAAAGTAAGCGAAGCCGAGTCGCAAGATTATTTTCAAAGTCGCCCTCGCGCCAGTCAAATCGGAGCTTGGGTTTCGCCACAAAGCCAAGTAGTACCCAATCGTGCGTGGTTGGAGCAAAAATTTATTGAGTTAGAACAGCAATTTGCCAACCAAACCATTCCCAAGCCCGAGCATTGGGGGGGCTATCGGGTAATTCCTCAATATTTTGAGTTTTGGCAGGGTCGTCCGAGTCGCTTGCACGACCGCATTGTGTATGAAAAATCGGACAATGATTGGCAAATCCAACGCCTAGCTCCTTAAATTTTTGTTGCTAAAAAGAGGATAAATATCTGTAAATCAATTGCTTATAGAAATTTTATAGTGTAACCCACTTTAAATTAACGTGAATATTTTTATAACTAATTGATAATCAAATAATTATAATGTAAAAAATACATTTTTTCGGTAAAATATAAATTATTTCAAAAATAAAATTGTATTATTTTGATATAATAAATATTTTAAATAATTTTT
>JALONJ010000121.1 GCA_025455045.1 Microscillaceae bacterium
AAGTACCCGAAATTGGCATTTAATTCCCCTCCTAGGCGGGGCTAGGGGTGGGTCAGGGTGGTTGGCACAACTTACTAAGCATCAGGTGAGGGTATCTTACAGCATACCGAAATCACACCCTTTGGAAACGTGCATTAGGCTCGACTAAATTGGAAACCTAGCCGAGTAAGACCCCTCACTAAATTCCGTCCATCAATTCATAAGTCCATTGCAATTTGCCCGTTTGGAGGTCAAGACAAACCAACTTTGTTCCCAACCAATAAATCGGTTGCGCGGGTAGAATCAATAATTTTTTTGCTTGCTTGATTCTTTGAGTAGAAAAATAATTCACTTTTTCGCTACTGAGCTGCAAACTGTCGATATTGATTTGCCAATCAATTTTCTTTTGCAATAGATTGTAAGCTGTCAATAACTTTTGGCTGTTTGCACCCAGTTCGTCGATATTTTTTAGATAAACCCGATTGTCGAGACAAAACTCAATACTGCTATTTAAAAAACCATCATTGCTAAATAGCTCCAGTCGTTCAGGAAAACTTTTGGTTCGGGGCTGGTTATTGGGCAACAAACTTCGTGTAGAATCGCCTTCGGTCATCGTAATCTCTATACCGCCGCCGTTGGGGTTGCCTCGATGTTGATACAGTTTGGCTTTGTAAGGGTTGTTTTTATCAGGACTTCCCAAAACCAGCCAAGTGCTGTCGTTCCATTGGTGGGCTACATAATTGAAATAAATAAACACTCGTGAGGGTTTGCGTAGTGGATTATAAGCATAGCTGCTAAGTGATTGACAATCAAGGGCTTGCCAGTTTTGTAAGCTAAAGCATTGCAATTCGCCGGTTTTTCGAGTTACCATAATTACGTTGCCCGCATTTTCGGTTTTTAACTCAACTTTGGCAATTTTATTTTTCAAATTTGGCTGAGCTTGCTCAAGACTTTGCCGAAGATCGGCTTCGGTCAAAAATTCGGATTTACCAAAAGGATCAAACAATTTGATGCCATTGTGATTGATAAAAATGTACTGTTGATTGTTGTCCAATAGCTTGAAATCCCAAGTACTATGCCCCAAGTTGATAGCTTCGCGTTTGATGCGCTTGCCGGTTTGCGCTACCAAAATATCATACAAAAGCCAATGTGTAGAAGATGATTTGCCCGAAGTAATTGATTGTGAGATAATGATGATATAATCTTTACCGCCGCGAGTTATGGTCAATACTTGTTGAAGCCGAGCATTTTCATAGCGTTTTTTGGTTTCAATTTCCATAAAAATAATAATTAGCCCGCCCATAAAAACAACTATCAAGCCTGCTAAAGTTATCCAGTCTTTCACCTTAAGCGGCTTTTTTTGCTTTTTATTGCCACCGGCAAGCAGAATTGTAACCACAAAAACCCCAATCCAGACAAATACCAGCAAGAGCATTGCTCCGCTACTCAAACCTTTGAATAAATCATCCATATTTTTGAAAAAATTAAGGTGAGAAATGCCCGCTAGAAATTAGGAATTATATAATCACCTGACCGTGTCCGCCTTTGGAGGATTATCAATCAATTATATCTCAATAAATTTGATTTAGTTCCCCATACTGAAAACTAATAAGCAAATATGATACAACTATAGAATTATCGAACCCTGAAAACTCAAAAAGCCCACAAATTGCGGGCTTCTTGCTAAAAAATTGATTTTCAATATTTAAGGCTTATTTGGGCATATTATCATATACGTCCATTACCTCGCGTACTTTACCGCGCGATACTTCCATAAGGGCTTTTTCTTCGGCATTCAAATCTACTTCTATGATTTTCTCGATGCCGTTTTTGCCCAAAATCACGGGTACACCCAAGTAACAATCTTTGATACCGTACTCGCCGTCTAAGCCCACGCATACCGGTACTACTCTTTTTTGGTCTTTGACAATGGCTTCTACCATTTGCGCTGCCGCCGAGCCGGGGGCATACCAAGCCGAAGTACCCATCAGCTTGACCAATTCGCCACCCCCATTGATGGTGCGTTGGACAATAGCATCTAGTTTATCTTTGGCAATCAACTCAGTAACCGGAATACCGCCTACCGTAGTGTAGCGAGGGAGCGGAACCATCGTGTCGCCGTGTCCACCCATCAACAAAGCCTGAATATCTTTGGGCGATACATTCAAAGCCTCTGCCAAAAACGCCCGATAACGCGCCGTATCCAAAATACCCGCCATACCCATTACTCTTAGACGAGGGAATTTCGAGACGGTATGAGCCACATAAGTCATCACATCTAGCGGATTTGAGACTACAATGATGATGGCATTGGGCGAGTTGGCAATTACTTGCTCGGTAACGGCTTTTACAATACCGGCATTGGTGGCTATGAGGTCATCACGGGTCATACCGGGTTTGCGGGGTAAGCCCGAAGTAATGACTACCACGTCCGAATTGGCGGTTTTGGAATAGTCATTGGTAGAGCCTACAGTACGCGAATCATAGAGGTCTATAGGGGCTTTTTGCCAAATATCGAGGGCTTTGCCTTCGGCTATGCCTTCTTTAATATCCAATAAAACGATTTCATTGGCAACTTCGCGGTAAGCCAATACGTCGGCGCAAGTTGCCCCTACATTGCCGGCTCCTACTACGGTGATTTTCATTGAATTTATGATTTAAGTTAAACGATTTTAAAACTTTATTCTGCAATATTAATCAGCTTTCGTAAAATTTAATTGACTTTTATCAGATTTGCGCAAATTTTATTTTTTGCCAAATATTCTTATTATCTAAAATTTCCGAAACCGATTTCGCTCAAACTATAAAGAAGATAATTGTAGGATTGAAAAAATTGTCATAAAAAAATATTTTATATCACAATTCTAATAATCTTCTTAAAATTCAAAAAACTTTGGTTAATAATTTTGTTTTTGTTTAACGTACTCTCTAATTTTATATCTATAAATTAAACAAAATCTAAAAACTACTCAAAGTACAAAATCAAATTATTTTATTCATATTCCAATCATAAAAAAATAATCTTTGGTTTTGACTGATTTCTATACAAATCTTACTCATCAAATCAATCAAAAATACCAAAAACAAAATATAGGCTCAATAGTTATTATAAATCATTTAATATCAAGGGCTTAGGTTAATGTTTAAGTATTTTGAACGACTTTTCACCTATTCATTTTTTAATAAAAATTATTAACATTTTAAAAAATCTACTGCTTTTATACAAGTATTAAAATGAGTAAATTAAGCCAAGATACTTTGAGTGATTTGAACCAATTTCTCAAATATTCACAAAATTCTGAGTCCAACCTTACAACCCGCCCCCAAAAACAAAATTCTAAAAAGGCAGTACTCGACTTAACCGTTTTGAGCCAAGAAAATCAAGCCACCCCAGTCAATGACTCTGTGGTATTGCAAGCCATTGAAGCCATTGCCCAAAAAACCGGTATTCCTACCGAGCATTTGCTGTCGAACTTGATGCATCAAAACACTGCGCAAACTACTTTGGCGGATTTTGTGATTAGTGATTTAAAAATGAAAGGAGCTTTGTTGCTCTTGCATTATCAAATCTTGTTGCAAGAAGCCGAGCGCAAAGTGATTCACGGTCAGTAAACAAACATTATTCAATCAAAAAGCCAAGTCCACAATGGGCTTGGCTTTTTGATTTATAAATAACTGATTATCAATAAGTTGCGATTTGCGAATTATAGCTATTCGGCTTTTTAGTCCGAAATTGTATTTATTCTCACCCCTCAATTCTCGCTCGTCAATGCTGGCTTTTTATTGAAAAGCAAATACTTTTTGCAATGCTTCGTTGTGTTTGGTGATGTTGTTTTGTAATTGTGAAATATCATTGTTTAGGGTTGCATTTTCGGCTTGGAGGTTGGTAATTTGGGTTTTGTATTTGCTGTTGCGCTCAATCAGTTTGTTGGAATTTTTGTCGTTGTTATTGATTTTTTGCTCATTTTCGGCAATGTCTTTTTGCAAATTTTCCATTTTTTTGTTGTTCGAGGCTATATCTTTTTGTTTGCTTTTGATTTTGTCTTCGGCATCGGCGATACTTTCTTTGTAAAAACGATTGTAATTAAATTTGATAAATTTTTTCAAAATATCTTGGATTTTTGCGTACTCTTGGGGGTAGGTGTCGCGCAAGAAATGAATGTCATAACCCGGACTCATCATAAAACTCACCATACAACCTGCGCCTTCGGGGGCAAAAACCGCCCGCATATCTACTCTTAGGGGAGATATTTCGGCAAATTTTACCTTCTCAACTTTTATCACATTGGTTTTTTTGATTTTGTCAGTTCTATAGTCAAAAGTTTCCTTCATAAACTTTTCAAAGCTCTTTTCGGCATAATCCATATTTTGGTCAAGGTGCGCCACCCAAGCATCTACGTCTATGGTTTCTTCATTTTTGGTTTGTTGTTCGCTAATGGTCAAGTTTTGGGCTTGTAAAGTCGTAAGATTCCCAAAGATGATTAAAGTAAGCGCAATACGATAAGTAAATTTCATTGGAAGTATTGATTAAAATTGAGTAATTAAATTTAATTTTTTGCGTATTCAGAATATTTTGGGGTGAATGATAGGAATGAATAGTGAATAATGTAAAATAAATAATTTTGTAATTACCTGAAAATCAATATGTTAGCAAAAAATATTGTACGCATTATTTTTTTCTTGCACCATAAAGATTTTGTGAACAGTTTGAGCTTGATAAATCGGCGATTCTCGTCAATTTATATCCTATCGATACTACTCGAGCAAATATAACAATATTTTTGTCTTTGGTGCAAAGTTTTTGCCTGAGTATTTTTAGCTTATATAAGCCATATTTTGCAAGTTGGACAATGTTATTCAAAATTTTAAAACAATTAAAATACTGAATTGGCTTAGTTTTTGGCTACCTTTTAAAAAAATACTAAATTGCGCTTTGAAAGCGTACAATTTTAATTATTAACTCAAAAACAAGTAAGCAAGTATAACTATAAATTATTTTTTAACAAAAATTATCATAATCAATTGATAATCAGATAGTTAGATAAAAATTAGTTTTCTGCTTTCTCAATCGTGCAATAATATGTTTCGGATAAAACTGACCATTCGTAATAGTGTTTTCTTACAATTGTTGGTAATCAGTGGTTTGATTATCTTCAACTACAATGTAGGACGGCAATATGACCAAGACTTATCGGAGGTTGAAAAGACCGTTGATTTGGTAGAAAGCAACGGGACTTATTCGCTCAAGATTGTGTTTTATACCAATCTTATTATGCAGGGCAAAGAAGAAAATCGCAGCAAACTCAATGAAGCCATTGATACTTATGCCAATAATCTCCGAATCATCAAGCTAGGGGGCAAAAACCCCGAAAATGGGGCTTATATTGCGCCCACCCCTGCCGAATTAATCAATGGCTACTTGCAACCACTCGAGAATATCTGGACGCGATTTTATGAAAATGCCAACCTCATTGCCAACAAAAAAATTGTGCTGGCAGATGGCTCGCTCAACCCCGAAGTCAAAGACGCTCACAACTATCTCTTGCTTAATAACACCAAACTTTTGGACAAAAACTATGCTTTGGTCAAAGGTTATCTGGATTATTTTGATACCAAACAAGCTCGTCGTGACCTTGTATTGGCGGTTATCTTTTTTATCAACATCGCCCTCGTGATTTTGATGTGGATTTATATTGTGTACAATGTGGTACGACCCATTTCTAAACTCAATGAAATAGATGCCATTATCAATGAAGGAAACTATGAACGCAATATTGAATATACCCGCGATGATGAGCTGGGTAAAGTAGCTCGTTCTATCAATACTTTATTTCAGAGCCTACGCAACTCTACCAATTTTATCTTAGCGATTGGTGAAGGCAAGCTCGAGACCCACTACCAAGGCGTAGCAAGTATCAAAAGCGACCGACTAGGTACGGCTTTGATTGAGATGCGCGACAAAATGGGGCAAGTAGCCGAAAGCGACCGCCAGCGCAACTGGGCTTCGGAAGGTTTGGCAAAATTTGCCGAGATTTTTCGTACCTACAACCAATCCGAAGATTTCAATTACATCATTATTTCCAATTTGGTCAAATACATTGAAGCCAATCAAGGGGGCTTGTTTATCGTAGCCGACCAAGAGCAAGCCGAGTCGCATCTTGAATTGGTGGCGGCTTATGCCTTCGAGAAACGCAAATATCTGACCCGCAAGATTGAAAAAGGTGAGGGCTTGATAGGTGAAGTATATCGAGAAGGCAGTACAATTTATATGACCGAAATCCCCGAAAGCTATGTCCATATTACCTCCGGCTTGGGCGGGGCAAACCCGCGCAGTCTGTTGCTAGTACCACTCAAACTGAATGATGTGGTATATGGAGTAGTCGAGTTGGCTTCTTTCAAACCCTTCGAACCCTATCAGGTAGAATTTGTAGAAAAATTGGGGGAAAGTATTGCTTCAACCTTTGCTTCGGTCAAAAACAGCGTCCAAACCCAAAAACTTTTGAAAGAATCTTTGCAACTCTCAGAGCAAATGCGCGCCCAAGAAGAAGAAATGCGCCAAAACCTCGAGGAATTGATGGCTACCCAAGAAGAAGTCCAACGCAAAAATGCTCTCATTGAAGAACAAAAACGCGAGTTGGAAAAATCATTGGAAGAAGAACAAAGACGAATTGTAGAGCTATTGGCTGAACGCAATAACTTACTACTCAAACTCGAAGATTTGCAAGGCAATATGAATGACTTGGAAATGGAAAATCGTAGCCTGCGCGCAAATATGGAAAAGACTTTGAGTTAATTTTCGCCGTTAGGAGTGAATAATGTAAAATGACTAATTTTGTAATTACCTGAAAATCAATATGTTATAAAAAAATATTGTTTTACATTATTTTTTTCTTGTTCCTTAGAAATATCAAAAAAAGACCATTTATGTCTTTTTGATTACCAATGAGTTACAAAACACAAAAATATCATAACTCATTGATAATCAATTACTTATCCAAAAAGAGAGTTGTTGTTACAAAATAGGCTAAAAATATAAACCCTTGTTAATCAATCACTTAAACGGTCATTTGTACTTAGTTACCTAGCTAATTCAACCTAAACAAAAAATCAAGTACTTATCGAGCTTGAATGATTTTTATTTTTTCACCACACGCAAATAAAAGCTCAAAAATTCCATAATGGTACTTAATCAAATCATTTTCGCTTAGTTCGGTATTCGTAAAAAGCACAATCCCTACATCTTTGGTCAGATTAGCCAACATTTCGGTTTTAAGCCCAATGTCGGTACCGGCGTGTCCGATTTTGGTTGCGCTTTGTTTGGTTGCCCAAAAAATCCCGGAGTTTAGCTTGGCTAAATTTACATTTTCGGGTTTATTCGCGGTATTAAATTGGTATCTTAGCATTTCTTGCCCCGTTTCTTTTTTCAAAATCCTCACTCCTTTATATTTCCCTTCATTTAACAAGGCAATAAAAAACTTGGCTAATTCTGATACCGAAGTTCGAACTCCGCCATCAGGGTAGGTTGGTACTCCGTACAATTGAATTGGTTTGAGGGTATCACCATCTTTTCGGTAAAGTTTTGAATGATTTGCCCTATTCACTTCCGAAAAAAACCAGCCGGTATTGCTCATTTTCAAAGGTTTGAAAATATTTTTTTTGCTCAATTCATTTAATTTTTCACCAGATATGATTTCTACGATATAACCGGCTAAACCGGCGGCTAGGTTGGAATATTCTCGATAACTACCCGGTTTTTTAGCCAAAAAATTATCTTTTGAATAATATTTACCTTCAGGCGCAAAATAATCTTTCAAAAAATCGCCTAAATCCAAAGGCGAGTCATTGCCATAATGATACATTTCATTATAAAACGGAAAGCGGTCATTTAAGCTGGAGGTATGCGTAGCCAAATGTCGCAAGGTGATTTTTTCGTCAGGATAATAAGGGTTTATGACTTTAAAAGGCAAATACTTGTTGATGTCCTCGTCTAAATCAGCCCTCTTATTTTCAATCATTTGCATTAAACAAACTCCGGTAAAAGTTTTGCTGATTGAAGCTATATTCATAATGGTATTGTGGGTAAAAGGTTTTTTGTTTTCAAGATCAGCGTAGCCATATCCCTTTGTCCAAACTATTTTTTGATTCACAATCATAGCCGCACCCAGCCCCACAATGCCTGATTCCGTCATTTTTTGATTGATTAAGGAGTCCAATTGCCGCAAAAGGTAGGTAATAGTTCGGTCAGTATTTTGGCATTTTGTCTCAATTGGGCAAAAACAAACTAAACACGAAAAGATAATAATTAACAATGTTCTCATTTTTAAATTAGATTTTTAATGATTAAAATGGATTTTTGGTTGTTGGGTTGGGCAAAATTATTGGAAATATCCTGCATTTTTTAACCAAAAAAATCGATTTTGCGCCTAAAAAAGGCTTTTTTTGCTATTTAAACGGGTAAATTATGCAACAATTAGATGATTTTGATAAAAAACTGTTGAATATCCTCCAACAAAATAACCGAATCACTGCCGAAGATTTAGGCAATATGGTCAATCTCAGTACCAGTGCTGTTCAAAGAAGATTGAAAAGGCTGAGAGAAAGTAAAATTATTGAAGCAGACATATCCATCATTTCGCCACTGGCGGCTGGGTATAGCATCACTTGTGTAGTTGATGTAACTTTACATTTGGGCAATTCTAAAGTGATTGATAGTTTTAAGGCATTGATGGCAACGAGTCCCGAAGTTATGCAATGCTATTATGTAACCGGAGCGTATGATTTTGTAGTGATTGTAAACACTCAAGATATGCGACATTATGAGGAGTTTTCTAAAAAACATTTGATGGACAATCCTGATGTAAAACAATTTTATACACACGTAGTAATAGACAAAGTGAAGGTAGGGTTTAAAGTAGCTATTTGATTTTTAATGCTTTGCGGTTTTTTTCAATAGCCATAAACCTCATTCGCGCCTCTACCAATCAGATTACCGAACTCTTGTATCCAGCTTTTCCGTCAAAACTTGCTCGGCTTTTTGGCGGTAATATTCGGCACAAACGGTATTTTTTTGCTCTGTGTAAACGTAATACAAATATTTATAAGCGTAATAAACCCAATAAAAGACTGCCCCTTGTCCATAAGCCTTTAAGGGTTTGGAGTCGGTCTTGGGGTTGGTGGCGGCTTCGAAAAAACTGATATATTCGGCACAAAACAACTCAACTCTGCTCCAATTTTGTTGCTGGGCGTAGGCTTCCAGCCAAATATACACGCAACGAAAATGCCGCGAAAGTTGAAATTCAGTCTTTTCGCCCGTATAAAAAATGCTTTTTTCGTACTGTTCAAATATTGTAATAATTGCCGAGTAATTTTTTTGAGCTTGGAGAGCGCGAAATATTCTCATCCAATTTACGACTGCCTCAGTATTAAACGTGGCGTATTTTTTGACTTTTTCAAGCAAAGCAAAGGCCTCGGCAAGGCGGTTTTTGTAGATAAATCGCTCGGCAAAAATATACCATTTTTTGGCATCTAATAAACCAAAAAAATTGAATGGGTCTGCTCCATCACAATAGGGTTGAATTATATTAATCCATTGATTTTCAGTATTTTGTAAAAATATTTCCGGTAAAAAATCTAACCAAATTTTCCAACCAAAAATCATTGGAAAATAAATCGTGTTGTTCTTAAAAGTATTTGTTTTGGGCAAAGCCCGACAAACCTTGTGGAGAATTTGTTGGGCAAGTGCATACTCTTGGAGTTTAATTGCACAAGTAAAATACATTTCCCAAAACTCGGCTCTCTCGGCTTCGGGCAGGCTTAGGCTTTCTTTTTGGGGCGCAGTAATTTGCAAATAATGCCAAGCTTCAGCGTATTTTTTACCTTCAAAATTAATTCTGCCTTTACGAAAGGCTACTTTTTGGGCAAAAGGATAATCATATTCCCCCAAAACATAGACTTGCCGGAGAATCATCCTGAGCGATTTTTGATTGGCTTTTACATCTTTTACTCGCTTGAGTATATCGATAGGAATTTCTTTAATTCTAGTACCAATAATGTTAAGTACCTCAATATCAGGGATTTGTGCTACTTCACTGGGCAATAGCAGCAAACTGGTATTTTGTAAATCAAGTATTTTATCAGTCTTAAATTTTTGTAAAAAAGCCAATCTAAAACTAGATTCGATAAAATGTTCAAATACCCAATTGATTTGACTGTTATGTAATTGGTGGGCTGCCAAATGCGGATGCAGAAAAAAATCGGCAGGCATTTGTTCAATATTTTCTAAAAAAAAACGGGTGAGGCAAGTATGTTGGGTGTAAAAAATATCGGCTTGCCAAAGCCCTAACAAACTTTGCCAAGTAAAAATGTTTTCGGACAAAAGCAATTCGAAAAACTCGGTTTTCTCGAGTAGTTTGTAGCGGTCGGAAGCCCAATAAATTGGGTTTTTATGCAAGAAGTTTTGCAAATATTCCAGCACATTGGGCGGAAAAAACTGCGGAAAAAAAGCCTCATAAAGTTCCTCAATTTCTTTTTTTAAATCGGCATTGTACAACTCGGTTCGCGCGCGATAAAGCACCCAAATATACGGAAACATTGCAAGATGAAAGCCGCCGGTTTTTAGCAATTCTAAACCTAGGCGAATATTGGCTAACTCCTTGCTAGTCAATAAGTTAAATAAATTGAGCCTGAGTTGGTGAGCCTCGGGAGTATTTTCTTGTAAAAACATTTTACAAAATAATGAATGATAGTTGGATTACTCAACCAATTGAAAAATATTTCATTATTTTGTCGGATTAATGCTTCCAAGGGTGTGATTTTAGTATGCTGTAAATTATTTAGCTCTTAAGTTTATCTGATGTTCTCACCCCTTTTAATGCCAAGAATTGTACTTATGCGGGCGATTTTTGGCTAAAACTTGTCTTCATACAAGCCTTTAGGCGGACGAAACTAGCCCACCCCCAGCCTCTCCGAGGAGGGGAGTAATACGTGCGCTAAGTACCCGAAATTGGCATTTAATTCTCCTCCTAGAAGGAGCTAGGGGTGGGTCAGGGTGGTTGGCACAACTTACTAAGCATTAGGTGAGGGTATCTTACATCATACCAAAATCACACCCGTTTCCAAAGTGCTTTTCCAAAAAAGAGCTAAGAATAAGTGAAAAAATTGGATAAATTATTTTATATAAATACTTGATAATCAATGTATTACACCTTATTTACCTTTGGTGGGTCAGCAACCTAGCATATTTTATCGTTCATTTATTATCAAGCACTAATCTTCTTCAAAAACTTGAATTGCCTCCTGAAGAATGTAAATTAAATGTGTGTGGTCGTTGGCATTGAGTTTCAATTTACCTTTGAAAGTTACTTTTTCGGTCGCAAAACTTCGTCTTTGATTTTTGGGATATACTTCCATTACCGATTCAGGACCAGCCCCGCCACAAAAATAACAGTTGCTGACTGGAAACGCCGACAAAACGACAAAATCACCTTCGTATAAATCGCTGGGTATGACATAACCGGTAATCGTGATTTCTTTACCGGCAAGGGCTTGAACTTCGGGGCTGAATTTGGGATATTCAATCTGGACTTTTAAATCAGCATTGTATTTTTTTTGCCAAGTAACTTTGAGCAAAGTTTGCCAAATATTGCCCAAAAACAGTGATTTTTGTCCGTGCGCTGAGATTTGTTGATACGCTAACCCCAACAAAATTAAGCCTAATAAACCGGCAAATATTGCTTTTTTCATCAATTTTTTAACATTTACACATCTTGACTTGGCGGCTCAATCGCCAATTGACCCAATACGCACCTACCAACACCAAACCTCCCAATACGGCAAATAGGGTCTCAACTTCGTGCCACCAATGACCTAGAACAATCACGCCAAAACCACTCAGAGCCAGCAATAAAGCGGTGTTTTTTTTGTGCAAATATTGATAATCGCGCCCCAATACATACAAAGCCAGCAATACACTTGCCCCCATTAGCCCTAATTCAAAAATAGGGTTTTCCAGAAAACTTGCCCCCATCAAAGGCAGAAAAGTAACGAAAAGCGGTAAAGTAGCACAGTGGATAGCACAAGCCAGCGATAGTCCAGCCCCCAATTTAGCCAAGTAGGAATCAGTTTTTTGCATACATTTGAAAATCAAGACTACAAAATTAGTTTTTTTGCAACGATAGTGCAAAAATATTTACAATATTGTTGCAAAAATAATTCCCCAATAGATTTATTTATTTTTTTGAAATTTTGATAATTTCACAAAAACAATAGCTAGAGCAGTTTTTATAAATAATTGAAAATCCGCCAGAGGCGGACACGGTCAGGTGATTAAATAATTCCTAATTCCCAATTATTAATTTCTAATTCTTTATGAGTGAGTTAAAAAAAAATGCGACAATCCAGTTTTATACCGAGTCTGTTCATCAAGCAATTGCGTTTTTGGAGGCTCACTACACCGAAAACATTTTGTTGGACGATATAGCCGACTTTGCTTGCCTCTCGCCTTTTCATTTTCATCGCATTTTCAAAATCATTACCAATCATACCGCCAAACAAGTTCTCAATCGAATTCGACTTGAGAAATCGGCACAAATGCTCCGCTATACGCCCACCGAAGTTGCGCAAATCGGCATCATTGTAGGCTATGAAAATCCCGAAACATTTACTCGAGCTTTTAAAAATTATTTCGGGATTCCGCCCTCTCAATATCGCCAACAAGCCTCAGAAACTATAGTGCATAAACAACAACAATACCTTGACAATCAGATAAATATGGCTACTCTACGCCTGAGTAAACCCGAAATCAAATTTCTTGAGCCACTCCATCTAGCGTATATTCGACATACGGGCAGTTATGAACAAGTAGGCAAAGTCTGGCGAAAGCTGTTGTTTTGGGCTTTTCAACATTTGCAGTATGGCAAACAAACCGCTACAATGGGCATAGTACACGACAATCCCGAAATTACTGATACGCACCATACTCGTTATGACGCGGGCATTGTGGTCAAAAAACCTATGCAGTCCACCCGCGATATTCATTTCAAAAGCATTGCCGGAGGAAGATATGCCGTTTTTCGCTATCAAGGCGCATACGATGACTTTTATACGGTTTATGATTATGTATATTCCATTTGCCTCAGCGAATTTGGTTTTCGCCTGCGCAATGAACCGTCTTTGGAGTGGTATATCAAATTTCCGCCTTTTTACAAGCCCGAAAATTACTTGACCGATTTTTATGTGCCAATTGAGTAAGGAGCGAGAAGTGAGGAGTGGGAATGTTTTTTTGAATCTTCCTTAACGGTGCTTTGAATATTTGGATCTTCGCTACTTTTCAGGAATTGCCTTCGGCAATTCCATTGAATTCTGAAAAGCTCTCGCTTTTCAGTGATTCTGAACGAAGTGAAGAATCTAAAGCG
>JALONJ010000122.1 GCA_025455045.1 Microscillaceae bacterium
CCTTTTGAGTTACCAAATATTATTTTAAAATTTTCTAAATGCTATTTATTTGTTTATTTGTGTTTTTTTTATACTTATCAAATTTAATTATTGAGCATTCTCAATTACTACACCAATTAAAAATAATGATAGTTAAGTGATTGATTATCAGTACTTTAAAATTCTGTAGGGAGATTAGCCCTGAAAGGGGAGGAGTTTGGGGTGGGGTTGTATTCAGAACTTAACAACCCTGCTGCCCCCGGGTGGCTTTTCTGAGTTTTTGCTAAGTGCTTGATAATCAATTAGTTACAAGAAATACTTGAAATAGCATAACTAGCTGATAATCAATTACTTATAAAAACTATCCGAAGTATTGTTAGTAATAAGAAAAAAATAATGCGTACAATATTTTTTGATAATGTATTGATTTTCAGGTAATTACAAAATTATTCATTTTACATTATTCACTATTTATTCCTTACTTACCTCCGGCTTTTTTCAACTGACTATATACCCAAATACTCCGAATAGCCAAAGTAAGCACTATCGGAAAAATAGCCCAAGGTAGTTTTTGGGGTAGAACAACCCAAAACAACATCGTTGCCAACAAAATAATACTAATCACTTGAAAATATGCGGTCAGAAACTTGGCTTTTTGCTTGAATAGCAGAAAAAATGCAATCGGAAAGTTGAGCGGGAAAGCCCACAAGAGGTTCAGGTTCATTTTGACGGCTTTGTGGTCAGTGCCAAACCACATCAATAGAAAAAATATGCCGATAGCCCCGCTCAAAAAAAACCAAAAAAAATCGATGCCATACCTGATTTTATTTTGACGATAGCCCAATCCTGTAATCAGCAACATCAGCCCAAAAATACTCCAAAAAACCAAATATGGATTGAAAACACTAGCTGCCGGGCGCGCCACCATTCCTTGAAACAAAGTATTGTTTTGGGGAGCTAGGGCAGTAGCCGGAGTCTGGTGGTTAATTTTGGCTTTTTCGATGGCAAATCGCATCTGGTCGGGCAAAAACATATACTCATTGGCATTGGCTATTTTGTCGGCAGGTAGCCCCAAAATCAAATGAATGCCTACATTGACCCAAGGTTCTTTGATATAAGGATTGATTAAATCTCGAAAACTTTTTTTGTTTTTGGGCTTGCTTAGGTCAAAAACCACTTTACCGGGCAAGCCTTTGAGCAAGGCATCGCGCACGCGCGTAGCACAGTTGTCATAAAAAAAGTCATACAAATAATAGCGATTTTCGGGTTTGTAATTGTTTTCCAAATAGTCAAACAGTTGTTGTTTTTCGGCTTTGGTCAAGTCCAATACTTGCTCATAAATACTACGCCCCTCGCGCTGATAAAAAGCCACAAAATAATTGAAATACTCTTTGGAAAGGGTATATTTTAATTTTCCTTGAATAAATTTTTGATAAAAATTGGGGGTTTCAAAATCAAACGTGCCATAGTTGTATTGAATATCCATTCCGTACAAAGGGTCAAAAACTCGAATGGCACTATGCCCATAATAAGCATACAAATCAGTCCCCGGTGCGCCGGTAATGACGCTGATTTGGGCTTTGTCCGATAGCTCCAACGCCCAAACTGAATTTATCAACCAAAAACACAATACCTTGATTATCAAAAACTTACGCATACAATTCACACTATAATTTATATTCTTGTCGTTATGTTTGGAACAAAAAACTCCAACAATGTCGCAAAAATACGCAAATCGGTGTATTTCGCAATGCTTAAAGGCTGATTGGCTATCAAATGTTGAAGGCAAGGCAAATTCAATAGGGGTTTGTCGGCTATTGGGAGAATATTCTACTTGTGCTGTTTTGTAAAAGTGATAAAAACTAAAAAAATTTGACTCTTTTGACTTTTTGCGCGCAAATACGCTAAGGCGCAAAGTATTGATTATCAATGATTTATTTTTTTAAATTTGAAATTTGCATAACCGTATTTTCATTCTCGCTCCTCGCTATTCATTCCTTGCTCCTCTCTTTCCTTTACCCAATCGCACTTTATAATTTTCGGGCGTGCCGCTTAAATGAATGCTGATAAAATTTTTGAAATTGCTGTTTTCCGAGCTAATGATTGCTTCGGTATCGGAATCAACTTTGACATTAGCCTCATTTCGCCTTCTTTTGAAAAAATAAGACCACGCAGCTTGGCGAATCAATTTGACCGGCACCTCTACTACATAATCCATAGTTTGGTTGAGGCTTTGTGAACCGGCTACATAAATAAAACCTAAATTGGTACTGATTTCCATTCTTGGAAACGATATTTTACCGTTCTTGAAATCAAAAGTATTGCTGAGTTCACCAAAACGAATGTCATTCATATCTTTATCAGCAAAAAAGCGCGACATCATTTGAAAAGGCGCAAAATTGACCATTCGCCCGTTTTTGACTGTGCCTTCAATATGGGCTTCGGTATCTTGTAAATTGGGCGTAAGGTCGGTATGCAACAATACTTTGGACTTGATTTTGGCGGTCAGGTTGCCGTGCAGATTTTTACTTAGCAAATAATCTTGCCCAAAATTATCAAACTTGACAAAAACCCTATCCAAATCCAAATTTTTTATATCCAAATCACCCGAAAGATAAATTTTATTTTTGTTTTCGCCATTAAAATACCCTTTCATTCCAACTGAACCTCCAGCAGTATTCATTATCAAATTATCAACATAAATATAGTGGTTTTGGGTAATGCGCAAATCCGCCGATAATTGTTCAAGGTTGTATTGCTTATAAGTCAGTTTGCCAATTTGGGCTTGCAAAGCCAAATCAGGGAAGGGAATGGCAAATAAATTGAATCCGGCATCGTGATTTTTGGGAATGGTATCTTGAGCCGGAGTTGGAATTTGATAATCAATTAACTCATTGATATTCAAGTTATTAGCTTTGAATTGAAGATGCTTTTTGCTTTTAAAATCGGCGGCTGTGGTCAGATTGTCAATTGTACCCGCAAGGCTAAAATCACTTTGCCCAAGTTTGCCTCTAAAGTTTTGCAAAGTCAAAATATTATTTTTCAAATCAAAATGTCCGCCAAATTCTCTCAACTGCAAAGGGTGTTGTTGGAGTTTACAATCCAATCTTTTGAGGTCTAGCGTAGTGGCTTGTTCAAATTTGCCCGAATATAAATCATTAGCTGCCATTTGGAGGTCAAAATCAAGCATTAAATTCTGAATTACCTCATTTTGATAATCTTTGGGCAGGTAATTGACTTGTTTGTAAGTCAGTAAATCCTTGAAATTGAGTTGATTAGCTTTAAAATTTAGATTTAATTTAAAAACCTCTTGTTTGCGCTCGGGGTGAAAAAGGGCGTGATAATTTTCCAATTTACCCAACAAATGTAAATCACTTTTGTCAATTTCACTTTCCAATCTTTTGATTTCAATATCATTTTGAGAAATAATAAAATCCAAATGCGTATCGTGAATCGAGTGCGGGTAATTGTTGAGTTTGAGATTGAGTTCTTCAATCAAAAACTCACCTTGAGGTATATCCACTGCCTTGTATAAATACTCGGCTTTGGTTTTAAATGCGGCTTTAAAAGTCAAATTTCGGATAATTTCGGCATAGTCATTTGCCATTTTTTTATCAAAACTCAGCAATTCTTGCAAATCCAATTGCTTGGCTTTTATTGCCAAGTTGGCTGTCAAATCAGCCGGTTGGCGGTGAAAATACGCAGCTAAATTATCAATATCGCCCAAAATTTCAATATCATTTTGTTTGATTTGCGCCCGTAAATAGTTCATTACCAATTTACCGGCAATAATTCTGACATCGGCTTGGATTTTTTCAATCGGCAAGGGATAAGCAAGCGGCTGAAAACTCACATCTTTCAATATCACCCGACTATCCGTCCCATCTTTGAGCTTGCCCAAAGAGCCTTGCACATCATTATAATCCAACAATTCATCAATCGTCATATCCACGATTAGCCAACCTTTGAGAGATTTGAGATTTTCGTTGGGATAAAAGTTTTGCAGGGTGGCTAAATCCAATTTGGAATGGAAATCAATCGAAATATATGGGTTCAAAAAGTTTTTGATATGAAAACTTCCTTTAAAAATACTTTCTTCGGGTTTCCCACTCAGGCTTTTGATTTGGAGTTCGCAGGTAGTCAAATCTTTTTTAGCTCCATTGGTAAAAAAACCGGCAAAATTCAAATCTCGAACTGAGCTTTTGGCTTTGGGATTCACAAATTCGGCATTTTTGCACCCAAATTCCAAATCGATTTGGGGAATATCATCTAAGCAAGCCCCGACAACCTTCCCGCGAAAATAAATATTGCCCTTGTTTTGATAGGTTTTTAATTTTTCATACACATCACTGGGCGCAAAAGCCGTAATGAGCTTAAAATCAGGCTTTTTGCCTTGAATATCCAAATCAACAAAGGCTTTTTTATTCATATCGACCGAACCAGCCAAGCTAAATTCCGCCCCCTCAATTTCAAAATTGCTCGGACGAATAGTCAATAGATTTTTGGGCAAGTCAAATAAAATATCAGTTTTAAGGTGAATATTTTTGTTTTTGAATAAAACCAAGTCATTCTGTTGCAAGAGTTTAAGGGCAAGGTTTGCCTCTAAATTATTTTTAATAAATTGGGAGGTATAACTTAACCCGGTTTGGGCTTGGCGGAGGTGGACTTCGACATATTGTTGAGTGCCTAGGTCGGTTTTAAAGACCGTAATATTTTCTAAAACTATGCGCCGCAGGTGTATTTGCAAGGGATTATTTTTAGCAGAAGGCGTATTTTTTTTGCTGGCTTTTGCCAAAAGCAAATTATAGAGACCGTTTTTGTCTTTTACCAAATTAATTTTGCCATTGCGAGCCGTTATTCGCTTGATGTCATATTTTCCAGCCAAAATATCCCAAATGCTGAACCCTAAATAAACATCTTCAAAAGTGTAAATTGGTTTTTTTAAATCTTGGGCGGTCGAATAAAAACTCAATTGATGTAAATCAACGGCGATATAAGGAAATTCGAGGTAAGGATTGATATATACTTTATCAAGTGTGGTATGACCGACTTGGTTTTCGTTCAAAGTTGATAAAACCAAATCTCGAATGTGCGATTGATTTCGATACAAATAGATGGCAACGCCCCCAAACAACAAAACAGTCAATACTAACAAAATTCCAAAAATCCACAAAAAATATTTTAATGCTTTAAAAGCCCAAGGGTGATAAATTTTCATTTTCAAATGCCGCCTTTTAGATTCAGGTATTTATTTAAAGACCAAATGATTAGTAATAGTTCGTGGAATTTCTTGTTTTGAGTTTCTTGCTCGAGTTAAATGCTTGAAAATCAAGTAGTTATTAAAAACCAGAGATTTTTTGTCCATTTTGAGGAAGTTTGTAGCTTTATTCTAAGCCCAAACACATTTACGCAGGCAAGCTAGACAACCTGCGTTACAATTTTCCTGAAAGATGATAAAGAGTCAAATTAGAAAAATTCATAAGTATATGATAATCAATGTGTTACAAAATTAGTGCGCAATATTGTTATTCAAGAATCAGGAATGAGATAAGGGTAGTGCCTTAAATATAATGCTGAACATAATTAGTGAAAAGGTATTGAGGTAATTTTCAGCATTACATCTGTGGCACTACCGAGATAAGTAATTGATTTTCAATATCTCTATGTTTTTGAAACATCATTTTATTGTGTATCCATTCGATTCCGAATTTGACTATCTTATGAAAAACGACCTAGCTTTTTTAAAGACTTAAGCAAAAACTAGCAAAACTTGTCTAATGTTTTAAATAATCGCTGTTGTTTTCGTGCTTTCTTCATTTAAAACACAGGTTCTTGGAAGATTCAATCTAAGGAAGCTACAACGGTAGTTTCCGACTACCCACCGTAGGCGCAGAAGCGCGAGAACGAGTAAGCGCAGGATAGAGCTAAAATATTGATAATCAGATAGTTATACTGAGTGTATTTGCTTAAATTTTAGAAATGCGTGGCGGATGTCCCCACTCGCGCAAAGTTGTGAATAGATAAAAAAAACTGGCGCGAGCATTTTGCTCGTGCCGACCATTCCGAAAACCTCCGCCCTCCTCCGCGAAGCGGAGTATAGGCGTGAATAGCTGAATGTAAGAAAATAGTTAAACACTTGATAATCAGATAGTTATATGGCTAAAAATGAACCGGAACTATCAATTGAGTGATAATGATAAGCGGTATTTTGGGTGTTTTGCTGCCATCGATTAGGTAGCTAAGTATCTGATAGTCAGCCTATTAATTGATAGTATCTTAGTCCAAACCTTGCTCCGCTTCGCGGAGGAAGGCAGGACGATTTCGGAATCATCGGCACAAGCCAGAGGCTTGCGCTAGGTAGCGGCTTCGATACCAGAAACCGTCCGAACTAATGACTTAGCTAAGTCTTTTTATAAAACCTTGACAATCAAGCATTTGACCTAAATTTAATTTTGAATTTTTTTTAATATTTTTTGGCTAAAAAGTCTTAGGTTTACGTAAAAAAACGGTAGAGCTTAGGCAAATACCCATCAAGTCATTCTATAAAAATAACCGCTAGGCATCAAGATTTAATGCAAATTGAACCATCAAAAAATCTAAATCAAGACAATGAAACCTTGCAAGTTGCTCGCCCACCGCGCAGTTTTAGGTGGTTGCGTAGGCTTTTGTATGGGGTCTTGCTGGGTTTTGGCTTGGGGTTGTTGGGTTTTGTATTTTTTTTATTGTTTTATCTCAATCCGGTTTTGCAATATGAGCTAAGTCGGCGCGTTGCCGAAAGCACCGATAGTCTTTATACACTGGAAATCAAGCACTTACGAGTCAATGCCTTGCGAGGCAATGTGGCTATCAATCGTTTTCATTTGATAAAAAACATTGAACGTTGGCAAGCCCTACCAAGCAATGAAAAAGCCAAATACAACTTAGATTTGAATTTACAAGTTAATCAAATCAATGCTCAAGGGATTCACTGGGTCAAATATTTGTTGAGTGGGGAGTTGGCAATTGACCAACTGTTTTTACGTAATCCGACTTTGCAACTCAAAAACCAGCCAACTGCGCAAGGTTCTCGCAATGCCAAGCCTTTTTTGTCGCAAACCCAAAATTTGCTGAGCCGTTTTGCCAAACAATTGATTGTCAAAGACTTAATCATTGAAGATGGAGAATTGAGCCTCAACCTCAAACAACCGCAGGGCGATATTTTGCACCAAGGCGATAGTTTGTTTGTGCGCGTGTGGGGTGGACAAATTTCTACGACCACCCTTCCACAAATGCAAAACTTTGTTTTGCAAGCCAAAAATTACAAATTCAACTCCGCCGATGGAGTGTATGAGTTTTCGGCTAATGAAATCTTGTTACATTCTGCCGACTCGCTCCTGCGAATGGACAATCTCAAAGTAAAACCTCGCTCAATTTTGCAACTCAATTCACTTGCCAACATTCGCAAATATCAGGCAACGCGCTTGGATTGGGAAACCAAGCAAATTGAGAGCAAAGGTATTGATTATCAGCGACTTATCTACAAGCAAGAGCTATCGGTCAATTCGGTCAAAATTGCCAATAGTCGGTTTTTACTTTCTACCAATCGAGCTTTGCAAACCAATTTTTCGGCTACTCGGGCGATTGTGCCAGCCTTGCGCCGAGATTTTAAGTATTGGGATTTGAAGAAGTATATGCGCAATATTCCTTTTTTTATTCAAATCGATACTTTACAACTTGCCAATACCGATTTTTACCTCGAGACTTCGCAAGGCAAAGCCCAGCCCATTTCTTATCACAAAGGCGATAGTTTGCAACTCAATTTTTACGGATTACACTTGGGCAAAGCCCTCGATGATACCACCGCGAGGCGCGCTTTGTACTCACAAGCAGTTGATTTTCAGGTATTTAACTACCAACATCTTACACCTGACGGTATTTATCATATTGCGATGAAAAAAGCGCGGGTGTCTTCGCGCGATTCCGTAATTGCCATCGAGAATGCCGTGCTAAAATCGCAGGTTTCACGCGGGCAATACGCGCAATTGCGACCGTATCAAAATATTTTGCTTGAGGCAAAAGTAAACCGCCTGCAAGCCAACAAACTGGATATTGAACGCCTAGCCTATCGCCAAGAGTTTGTAATGGGTGGTTTGCATTTGTATCAGCCTGATTTTGAGGCATTTGTCAATCGTAAATTACCCAGACGAAGCGGGCAAAAGTATCAAAATTTTGAACAGCTCTTGCAATCCATTCCTTTGTATATTGTGATGGATACTTTGGCTTTGCATCGGGGCAAGTTGAAATACATAGAACAAGATTCACTATTGGATACCGACCGCGAAGGTTTTGCCGAACACCAAGCCGAAAACATTGAATTGCGGGCTTACAAAATCCAATTGGGGCAGGCACTCAATGGCTCGGTGTTGGCTGAAATTGATACCAAAAGTTTGTTATTGGATTTACAAAATTATCGCTACCAAACCCCCAACGGCTTGTATGAGCTAAAATTACAACATTTGGAAGTTTCGTCCGCCAAATCGCTGATATGGCTTGATAGCGTACAGTTTCGCCCGCGCTTGCCCGAAATAGCGTTTTGCGAAGGGCAAACCTACCGCCGTCCTTTTGTCGAAATTGGGATTAAAAATGTTCGTGGGCAAAAGATCGATTTCAAAAAATTGTTGCTCAAACAGGAAATTGATTGGCAATTTCTGGCCATTAATCAGCCCAAAATCAATATTTATACCGACCGGCGCAAGCCCAAACGCCCGCAGGATTTTTTTGAATTAGATGCCATAGACTTACCTATAGATTCATTGGCACATTATCTAAATGATTCATTGTCAAAGCCTTACAATGTATCAGGGCAACGCCAACTGCGCCGTTTGTTGGCAGAGCTACCGGCTTATGTCAAAATTGACACCTTACACATCAACGAAGCTACGGTCAAGTACCGCAGTCAAGACTGGGTAGAAACGGGTAGCGGAGTTGCCAGCCACCAAGCCGAAAACATTAGTTGTAAGGTATTTCAAATTCATTTGGGGAAAGCCCAAAACTTTAATGCCGACTCTACCAAGCGGGTATTTTATTCCGAAAATGTGTATTTTACGCTCAAAAATTATCAGTTCAAAGACAAAAACGACTTATATATTTTTACCCTAAAAAACATTGCCGGTTATTTGGCGGATTCTATCCTTGCGGTAGATAATTTGCATCTGCGACCTTTGGACAAACCTCAAGATTTTTTCAAAAAACAGGCCTTTCGGCGTTTATACACCGATATAGAACTAAAAAGCGTACAGACCAATTCCATTGATTTGCAAAGGCTGTTGTTTGAGCAAGAGCTGGTAGTCAAAACTTTGCGCCTCAACAAACCTCAAGTCCGTTTTTTGAATGATAAAAATTTGCCGATTGATAAGTTACAAGCGCGATTTAAGATTGAGGATTTATTGGAAAGAATGCCTTTTTATTTGCAAATCGATACTTTTGCCCTCGACGATGCAGTGTGGGAATATACCGAATGGCAACAAGCTGATAATCAGCAAGATACCGTAAGGCATCGCGCCGAGCGACTCGATTTACAAGCCTTAGATTTGCGGCTAGGCTTAGACAAACGAACCTCCCAAACGCCTGATTCGGCACAAACCTTGGCTTGGCTCAAGTCGCACAATTTTAGTTTGCAATTGGAAAATTATCAATGGCTCACACCCAAACGCGATTATAGCTTAGGTTTTCAAAAATTGGCATATTTACCGCAAAAATCATTGATTCAAATTGATAATCTGCATTATTTGCCCCAAAAAGATTTGACCGAGTGGCAAAAAAAGCCCCAAGAAGACCCGCTTTGGGCAAAAATTTTGATTCCACGAGCCGAAATCAAAGCCAATGATTGGGAAAAACTATGGGATAAATCGGATTGGCACTTGAGTACTGTCAAAATCCACCAACCTCATTTAGAATTTTATCAAAGCTTGGGCAAAACAAAGTCGATAAATCGCAAAAGTCTCAAACTGCCTTATCAAATTGTTGTGGATAGCCTGCAAATTGCCGATGGCAAGCTGAGTTTTAGCCACGAAATAGCCGAGACTTGGGAAACTCGAGTACAAAATCACAGTTTGCAAAGCCTTGATTTACAGTTATTTAAGTTTCATTTAGACTCCAATACCTTGCAGCGTGAAGACCGCTTTTTAGGAGCCGAAAACTTTGTGTTGCAAGCGCAAAACTACCAAACCGCTTTAAAAGAAAATTTATATCACTTAAAAATAAAACAAATTGCGGCCAACTCTCAAAAAGGTGATTTACGCCTCGAGAACTTGGATATTCGCCCTTTTGCCCAAACCAATTGGGATACCCTGACGACTCGCAATGTGTTTTTTTGGCAAAAAGGCAAGCAAACCGAGTTTTTTGATTCTACGACCATTGTCCAAACCCAAATCAAGGGTTTGAATTTTTTAAAACTTTTGAACGAACGAGAATTGATAGCGCAAAAAGTAGAATTGAATGGGCTGAATACGGCTATTTTCCGCGACAAACGCTGGGAAGAAGATGTCGCACGCGTGCCGTTGATGCTCAATCAAAAATTTCAACAAATTCCTTTTCCGGTCAAAATCGATACTTTACAGGTCAAACAAGCTCGTTTACATTTTTTGCAGAGAGTTCCCAATGCTGAAGAATACGGCAAGATATTTTTTGATGCCATTGATTTAGAGGCTTTTCCTATATCTACCGAGGCGCGTGCTGATTCTATTACCACTTTCAAAGTAAAATCGCGG
Organism: Microscillaceae bacterium; assembly: GCA_025455045.1. Lineage (GTDB taxonomy): Bacteria > Bacteroidota > Bacteroidia > Cytophagales > Microscillaceae > JALONJ01. The sequence goes on from JALONJ010000122.1 coordinate 10,728, forward strand.
TTGATGGGCGAAGGCAATCTTGATTTTACTTTGAAAATATCTTTGAAAAAGCCGCAATTGTTTTGCAAATATTATGGTTCATTGGGGGCAATGAATGCCCAAATTTTGAATGAAATCATTGAAGCCAATCGCCCCATCAGAGTCAAAAGCGGTTTGATTCAAAAAATTAAATTTGATGTTTTTTTGGTGGATAAAACTGCCAAAGGCACCGTAGAAGCCGGTTATAAACGCTTGCGAATCCAATTTTTAAAGGCTGATGATCACGAAAAAAAGCGCGGGTTTATCACTTTTTGGGCAAATGTATTTCTCAAAAATCGCAACAACCTCGAGAAAAATCGCCATAAAATCGGTGAAGTAAACTATACCCGCACCAATGACGATGGTTTTTTTGCCGTACTTTGGCGGGCTTTGGCTACCGGCTTGTTGGATACTTTGAAGTAACACAGGTGCATTTCAAATTTATTCCTTAGATTCCCTCTCGCAGAGAAGAGGGCAAGGTTGAGGCATTAAAACCTAAATTTGAAATGCACTCCGTAACACCGATGTTTATTTGGTAATACCCTTGAGCACCTAATTGGCAAGTAATTTCGAAATTATACCAAATATTATTTGGATTAATGGCAAATTATTGAATGATTTATCTAACTAAAATCTTTGGAATTAAAATATTATAAATTCCTGATAATCAATTAGTTATATTTATAATATTGTTTTTTCAATGCTTTTTTTAATTGTATTTATTTCTGAAAAAAAATGAATTTTACCAATTAAAATTTCCTAGCTTTGCAAAGCTAAGACTTTGAGTTTTTTATTTTGAACATCGAACCTGAATTTGCAAAAGTATGAACGGTTTTTTTAATGTCCCTATCCCCAAAAATGAGCCGGTATTGAGCTATGCCCCCGGTTCGCCCGAACGCCAAGCCATCAAAGCCCAAATTGCCGAAATGCGGGCTACCCAATTGGATATTCCGATGTATATTGGTGGTGAATCGGTATATACCGAACACAAAAAACGCCTTGCCCCGCCGCACGACCATCAACACACCTTGGGCTATTTTAGTGAGGGTGACGAATTGCACGTTGAGCAGGCAATACAAGCGGCAATGAATGCCAAAGAGCTTTGGGAAAACTTGGCTTGGGAGCAACGTGCCGCCATTTTTTTAAAAGCCGCCGATTTGTTAGCCGGTCCTTACCGCGCCAAAATCAATGCTGCAACGATGCTGGGGCAATCCAAAAGCGTTTATCAAGCCGAAATAGACTCAGCCTGCGAAATCATCGACTTTTTGCGTTTCAATGTGTATTATATGAGCCAAATATACAGCCAGCAACCCGAATCATCGCCCGGTATTTGGAATAGAATGGAATATCGCCCTTTGGAGGGGTTTGTATTTGCGCTTACTCCATTCAATTTTACGGCGATTGCCGGTAATTTGCCCACTTCGCCCGCGATGATGGGCAATACCGTAGTCTGGAAGCCTGCCAATACCCAAATCTACTCGGCACACGTATTGATGGAAGTTTTCCGCGAAGCTGGAGTACCCGATGGCGTGATTAACTTGGTATTTGTAGAGGGACCCACTGCCGGAAAAGTGATTTTTGCGCACCGCGATTTTGGCGGTATTCATTTTACCGGTGGCACTCGTACTTTCAATTATATTTGGAAAACTATTGGCGAAAACATTGCCCGCTATCGTTCTTATCCACGCATTGTGGGCGAGACCGGCGGCAAAGATTTTGTGATTGCCCATAAGTCAGCCCACGCCAAAGCCTTGGCTACGGGTTTGGTTCGGGGAGCATTCGAATATCAAGGGCAAAAATGTTCGGCAGCTTCGCGTGCCTACATACCATCTAATTTGTGGGACGAAGTAAAAACCTATATGTTGGCTGATTTGCAAGAAATCAAAATGGGTGGTGTTGAAGATTTTAGCAATTTTTTCAATGCCGTAATTGATGAAAAATCGTTTGACAGCATTGTTGCCTACATTGAGCAAGCCCGCCAAACGCCGGGCAATGAAATCATTGCCGGAGGCAAATACGATAAATCTAAAGGTTATTTTATAGAACCTACTCTCATTGTAAGCCAAGATTCGCAGTCGATTACAATGTGTGAGGAGATTTTTGGACCAGTATTGACCATTTATATCTATCACGCCGAAAATTTTGAACAAACCCTAGAGCTGGTTGATGCTACTTCACCCTACGCGCTTACGGGGGCTATATTTGCCCAAGACCGCTACGCGATTGACTTCGCCACCAAAAAACTGCGCAACTCGGCGGGTAATTTTTATATCAATGACAAGCCTACGGGGGCAGTAGTGGGGCAACAACCCTTTGGCGGGGCGCGTGGCTCAGGTACCAATGACAAAGCCGGTTCTTATCTCAATTTATTGCGTTGGGTTTCGGCGCGAACCATCAAAGAAACCTTTGTATCGCCCACCGATTACAAATATCCGTTTTTGCAAGCAGAGTAATTAATTGATTATCAAGTAGTTATACAAAAAAGAAACCCAAGATGAAAGTTTTGGGTTTTTTGTTTGAATTATTAGAAGAGAATAAATCAATGCTTCGGATAGTGTTTGTAAGTGATTGATAATCAACAAGTTATACCACCTCGAGTATTTTATGCAACTGATTGATTATCCACCAGAGGCGAGACACAG
>JALONJ010000561.1 GCA_025455045.1 Microscillaceae bacterium
CCCCCAACCCCCTCCGAAAGAGGGGGAGAAGCACAATTTATTGATTTTCAATTAATTACAGAAAAATTCTAAGAGGTAACAATTTAACAAAGTTCCACGTAGGATGACAGCTTGGGGGATTTTGGATTGTTTTTTTAAAAATTTAATTTTTTGTACTTTTTTAATATGTTTTAAAATATTCACGTTAAAAATAATATGTAAGTAATTGATTATCAGTCTTTTATAAAAAAAATAGCGAACCAATATACCAGCCACAAACCACAGGGTTCAATCCTTATACGAATGTTTACAATGATTTGATTATCAAGTTTGGTTGGCTCAATGAATGTCTTGCCAAAATCCCTAGGCATTGCACAAATATCATACAGAGGCTTTTCAAATATATCTTAATTTATGGTTTTTGCCAATAAACCCTGCCAATAATCCGCAAAATTAATTTTCGGTTAAGCCAATTTGTAAAGGCAAACTAAATTTTTATATTCCTGATTTTGCCGTAATTTTACTCAATCATTGAGAAATTATTAAGATTTTTTGTCTAACTATCTGATTATCAAGATTTTAATAATTTAAGGCTGGGCAGTTTCAAAAATAAAATACCTAATTTTCAAAATTCTTAATTTAATCATAACGGCGTGAGTAGCAAACAAATTTACTTGATTCGACACGGTGAAACCGAACTGAATCGACAGAATATTATCCAAGGCAGTGGCGTAGATGCGCAGTTAAACGAAAAAGGGCATCGGCAAGCCCAAGCTTTTTTTGCGCATTATCAACACATTGCCTTTGCCAAAGTTTATACTTCCAAACTTATTCGCACAATTCAATCGGTGCAAGGATTTTTGGATTTGGGGATTCCCCACGAAACCCACGCCGGACTCAACGAAATCAGTTGGGGGCGCAAGGAAGGGCATAAAGTAACTCCCGAAAATGATGAATTGTATTTCGAGATGCTCCGACAATGGCGAAGCGGCAACGTAGATGTAGCCATTGAAGGGGGCGAAAGCCCTCTGACAGTAGCCGCCCGCCAAAAACCGGTCTTGGAGTTGATTTTGTCGCGCCCCGATGAAGAAACGATTTTGATTTGTATGCACGGGCGCGCTATGCGAATCTTATTGTGCCAACTTTTGAAAATTGATTTAAAAGATATGGATCGGTTCGAACACGAAAATCTTTGTTTGTATAAATTGCATTACCAAAACGGGCATTTTGAAATTGAACTCAGCAACAACAATCAACATTTGGCGGGTATATAAACTTATTAACTCATTGATTATTAATTAGGTATATAAAAAGCCCTCATTTCTAAAATGAATGGCTCGATTTAATTTTTTCTACTCATTTTTTAAAATCAAGTATTATTTTTGTAACGAAAGCCATACAAGCCTAACAAATAATGAAGCAAACGATTATCATTGGCATATTGACCGGTATTTTGACTTTGGGAAGCCAAGTTTTATCGGCTCAAATCAGTAAATCGGATAGCCTCCTCCAATTATTGAAAAAATTTTCGGTTCAGGACACTAATCGACTCAAAGTTTTGAGTGAATTGTGCTGGTATCATCGTAACTCGAGTCCCGAAAAATCCCTTTTGTTTGGTGAAGAAGCCCTAGGTTTGGCAATCAAGCTCAACAATTCTCCTTTTATTTCCAAAATCAATACTTTTTTGGGGACAGTGCATCGCAATATTGGCAATTATCCCAAAGCCCTCAGCCATTATTTAGATGCGGTGCGCATTGCCGAGAAGACTCAAGATTATGAACGATTGGGTTTTGGGTTGCAAAGTATCGGCGACATCAATCAACGGCAGAGCAGGTTTGAAGAAGCCGACAAATATTTGCAAAAAGCCCTCAAAAGCTTTAGCCAAATCGATAATCAAATGGGCATAGCTTATTGCTACTACACGTATGGGCAAAGTTTTGAAGCCCAGAAAAAACTTGAAAAAGCCCTCGAGTATCACCAAAAAGCCTTTGCCATTCGCCAAAAAATTAAAGATAAAAACGGCTTATCCAGTTCCACCTTTCGAATTGGCGGTATTTATCAAAAACAAAAAAAATATCCCCAAGCCCTTCAATATTTTGACCAAGCCTTAGAAAATTTTAAGATTTTGGAAGACAAGCGCGGTATGATGCAAGTCTTGAATCGAGAAGCCCAAATTCACTTGATACTCAATGACTTAGCCAAAGCTCGGCAACTTTCAGAACAGAGTTTGACAATGGCTAAAGCCACCGGATTGATAGAACAAATCCAAGAATCGTATCAAAACCTCACCAAAATCTATCAAGCCCAAAAAGATTTTGACCAAGCTTTTGCCTATCAAACTTTGTATCTTGCCTACCACGACAGTCTTTTGAACAAAGAAAAAAGCAATCAAATGCTTTATTTGCAAACGGCTTTTGAAGATGAAAAACGTCAAATTCAGATTCAATTGCTCAAAGAAGAGAACCAGCGCAAAAACCTCGTGCTGTATGCCATAGCGGGTGGGGGCTTGTTGGTGTTGTTGTTAGCTTTTGTTTTGTACCGCAATAATTTGATTAAACAAAAAGCCAATCAAGAACTCGCCAAAGCCAATGCCGAAATTGAGGACAAAAATACCCGCCTCCAAGAAGCCTTTGCTGAAATTGAAGCCCAAAATATTCATATCAAAGATAGCATCGACTATGCCCAAAGAATCCAAAGCGCAATGTTGCCTTCGGTGGACAAAATCAAAAAGGTTTTTCCTGAATCCTTTGTTATTTTTTACCCGCGCGACATCGTGAGCGGAGACTTCTACTGGTTGTATGAGCTTGACAATCAGATAATTATGGTTGTGGCAGACTGCACCGGACACGGCGTGCCGGGGGCATTGATGAGTATGATTGGGGAATCATTGCTTGACCAAATCGTTCACGAGCGCAAAATATACAACCCGGGAATTATTTTGAGTGAGCTGCACAAAGGGATTCGCACCAACCTGCGCCAACAAGAAACCCGCAACCAAGATGGTATGGATATTGTCATTTGCCATATCGACTTTGCCCGCCAACAAATGCAATTTGCCGGCGCAATGAACCCTTTGTTTTATATTCAAAATCAACAATTTTTTGAAATAAAAGCCAATAAACACGGCGTAGGGGGCTATTTTTATGAAAACGAAAAGCCTACCGAGCGAGTTTTTGACAACCATATTATTGATATAAGCCAGCCCACGATGATATATTTGTTTTCGGACGGTTATCAAGACCAATTTGGCGGCGAAAAAGGACGCAAATTTATGCTCAAAAGATTTAGAGAAATGCTGATTGAAAACGCAAAATTGCCCATTGACCAACAACACCACATTTTTCAAGAAACTTTACACGACTGGCGAGGTAATACCTACGAACAAACCGATGATATATTGCTCATTGGAATAAAATTGAGTTAAGTCTCACAAATTTGGTATTGAGAATTTAGGTTTTGAAAATTACGTAACCACTTGATTGTCAATAAGTTATACCGTTTCAGCTTTTTTCAAGAAAAACTGTAACGCAGACCTCCAGCCTGCGCGCGTAAGTGGCTTTGGGTGCGTTTCAAATTTACGCATTTCTTTTGCCTCACCCTGCCCTCTCCGAAGGCTAATCTCCCTACAGAAAAAAAGTTGGGAAACGCTTGTATAAGTACAAATAAATACAGTATCAAATTTTACTTGTTCATTTTAAGAATTTACCTTT
>JALONJ010000123.1 GCA_025455045.1 Microscillaceae bacterium
ATAAAAGTCCTTTGTGCGTATGAAAATAGTTTAACTAATAATTTATAAAGTGCTGTAAATCAAGGCTTTACAAATAGCGCGTAAATTTGAATTACACCCAACGAGCCTTATTGGTTCGCTCTTTCTGTCTAGTGACATATTCTTCTTACGCAGCAGGTTGGCGCAAAGTAGATGACACTATTGACTACGCCTATCAAGATGGAACTATATGTTACGAATATGGTTGGTATCTTTTTGGAATTAGGTGGAGTACTGAAATAAGATGCGAAAAATGTTGTAACAACTAATCTGTAGCTTTTTTTAATCATCATTGGTGTAGTAAATCATTTGTAAATAATGTGTTCAAAATGATTAGGTTATGATTATTTACAGTGGTTTGCTCACCAAATTATTTTATTTAACTTATGAAATATTTTATAACGTTGGCATTAACCTTTATCCATTTTACTTGTTCCGGGCAAAAAATAAAGATGACATTATTTGATAAACAAGCTAATAAACCCGTATCCTTTGCTACTATTTTTAATCCAATAAATCAAACAGGTACTCACTCAGATGAGGATGGTATATTTTACATAGAGTGCCAAAAAAATATAAAAATATCACATATATCTTACGAAGATAAATTTATTGATTGCAACAGTACGAGTGATACCTTGTATCTGACTTCCAAAAATGTAATTTTGGATGTTATAGAAATTACTTCTCAAAGAAAAAGAGATAAAATAAAGAAAAATGAGTTGATTGATGCAGGAGTAGGTAACGGTAGATCCAAACTGCATTATGCTGGAATTAAAGAGGCTGCCTTGTTTATTGAAAATCCAATTAGTCGTACTTGCTACATTTATGAGGTTTTCTTCTCCTTCAATAATGTTAGATTTGATGGTGAGAAAAAATTAAAAGGGAAAGATATGATGATATCAATAAAACTTTATGGGAAATCACAATACAACTTTGAACCAAGCAACCTGTTAGTAGAAAAACAGATTACTGAACGTTTACAAGCAAATTCTGAAAGTTTAAGGTTAAACCTAATCTCCCATGCAATCGATTTTCCGTCAGAAGGGGCATTTTTAGCAATTGAATTCTTAGGTTATTTTGAAGAAGATAAATTCATTTCATTAGATATTAATGATGTTAATACTAAAAATCAATTTGCCCCTGATTTATCAGGAGGGCACAATAAAAAATATTCTTTTTTCAGAAAAACATATTCAGAGCAATGGGATAGAGTAAATATCGATATAAAAGGGTTTTTTAATTTCAACTTTGGCTTAAAGTTATTAAGCTCGTAAATAAAAAAGGCTATGCACAACATTGCATCTGTGGCAAGGCGGGCTAAAGTGCTAAATATGAACTTTGGTGCTTTTTACGTTGGTTTAGTGCTTTGTGGGGCAATAGTGCTATCAAGCCCGCCCTGCACAAATGCTTTTTCGTTGGAGTGCGATAGGCGCGCGAAGCGCGCCTATCGCACTCCAACGACCCGCGTGTACCACGCCGCTGGGCGCGGTCGGCGGTGCTCCGCCACCGCCAACCACACCCAACGGCGTGTTGGCGCAATGCCTTCTCGCTTCTGTTCGCTGCGCTCACAAGCAAGAAGTCGTTAGCGGTCATTGTAAACCGACAACCTGCACAATAACAAACCCTTTAATTGACGAAAATGAAAACATCCGTCAAATATACTTTTACATTAGTTCTCTTTTTTTGCTTCTCATTTTCGTATGGACAAAATTTTGTAGATAAAAAAATTACAATTGGAGCAGACACACTTTCTTATTTTGACGTTGGAAAAGGAAAAACCACATTATTTTTTATTCACGGTTCATATATTGATAAAAACTATTGGAAAAATCAGATTTCTTTCTTTAGTAAAAAATATAGGGTAATTGCATTGGATTTGGCAGGACACGGAAACTCAACACACAACAGAACCGATTGGTCAATTCAAAATTTCGGGAGCGACATTAACCAAATCATCAAAAAACTTGCTTTAAAAAAAGTAATTATCATTGGACATTCAGTTGGTGCAGACATTATGCTTGAATCTTCAAATAAAAAAAACAAAGTAATCATAGGAATTATTGGGGTTGACTATTTCAAAAACGTAGGAGCCGGTTTACCACAAAATGTGATTGACCAAGTAATTACAAACTTGAAGACTGATTTTGCAGGAACTAACGAACAGTATGTAAAACAAGCATTAATAAGCAAAAACACAAAGCCAGAAATCGTCAACAAAATATTGGCAGACTTTATGGCAATGAATCCAAAAATAGGAATTGCGATGAATGATAATTTTCTTAATTATTCTAAGCGAGAAGCTGACTTATTGAAAACGTTGCCATTAAAACTATTTTTAATCAATGTAGATTATGTGCCAACAAATATTGCTAATTTAAAAGAAGTAACAAACAATAATTATGACCTACATATATTTAGTGGAAGTTGTCATTACCCAATGATAGAAATACCTGAAGTCTTTAATTCAGCACTTGATAAAACAATTTCAAAAATCAAGAAATAAATGAATGCGGAAAAGAAATATAAGTTTAAAGCAGAAATTTACAAAGTTGGTATTAATTGGTGTGTTAATGTACCGACAGAAATAACAAGTCAATTAATCGCAGAAAAAGGAAAAATTGATATTAAGGGAAAAATAAATGGGTATGATTTTATTAAAACGCTAATGCCCGTAAAAGATGCATCTCACAGACTTTTTGTAAATCAAAAAATGATGAAAGGTGGTAAAACTGCATTGGGAAATATTGCAAGTTTTGAAATTGAGCAGAACACTGGAAAAGTTTCTAAAGAATATTCAAAACCTAAATTATTAATTGAGCAACTTGATAAACATAACTTGACGACAGATTTTGAAAACTTATCGGCATCAAGATCAAAAGACATTCTAAAATATTTAAGCTACATAAAAACAGAAGAAACCCTAATAAAGAATATTAACAAATTAATTATGCAACTAAAAAATAAAGACAAAAATATTAGAATTCCGTGAAGAATAACAACGAACCGCTAACAAGGGTTTTGCGTCAGGCGGGCTGAAGTGCAAAATTCAACAGCAGTTTTTCAATTAAACTTTAGTAATAATATCAACTTTTGTGCTTCGATTTTCCGCCCGAACGCAAAGCCCCGAAACGTTAGCGGGCATTGTAAAGCGACCACGACTAACATTAAAAGCGATAAAATATGGACAATTCAATAAAAGAAATATTGTGGAATCAATTCGGGGCAAGTATTGATATGCTCATAAATGCAATCTCAAATTGCCCTGACGACTATTTTATAACTAATAGACGATTTTATTATATAGCATTTCATAGTACAATTTTTTTAGACTACTATTCAACAATTTCACCAAAAGACTTTTCACCACTACTTTCTTTTACTCAAAAAGAGCCAGAAGAAAGACCAAAAGAAGCTATTGACGATTTAATACCTGATAAGATTTATAGCAAACAAGAAATAGTAGAATATCTTAAACAAAGCCAAGAAAAGTGCAAGCAAATAATTTATGCTTTGACAGACGAAAAGTTGAATGAAAGGTTTAAAGAAGGAGACGAGCCAAACGATATGGATTACCCAATTTTGGAAATTCTACTTTACAACTTACGACACACCCAACATCATACTGCACAACTAAATATGTTGCTGCGACAAGATATTGACAAACATATGGAATGGTCGTTCAGAGCAGGTGATATAGGGAATGGGCAGTAAAACAACAACGACCCGCTAACATTGGCTTGGCGACAAGCGGGGCTAAGGTGCTTTTTGGGGCAAATGAATAAGAAAGGGGCTTTATTACTTTTTCTCTGTTGTCGGTGTTAGAAAAATGCTGACATATTTAAGAAAAACACTAATCTTCGGAAATCAGCGTTTCTCGACACCAACAACATCTGGTACTAGGAGTTGTTGGTGTCGAAATTACCTAAGAAACGCAAAAAAATCAAAAGCTAGAGATAAAATCTACGCACCAACAACGGAGGAAAAAAGGGTTCTTAGCAAAAGTTTTATGATTTTTTAAAATTCAATCTAAAACTATCATTACTTAGGCACTTGCCTAAACATCCAATACCCTACGCCGCAAAAAATCACATTGGGAATCCAAACCGCCAAGTAAGGGGGAATACCACCTTGCTGAGCAAACGTTTGGCTGATAACCACAAAAAATATATAAACAAATGCCAATATAAACCCAATGGCAATCTGAAAACCGGTACCGCCTCGGGTTTTGCGAGCAGCGACAATCACCCCAATTACGGTCAAAATCACCATTGTAAAAGGGTAGGCGATGCGTTGATACTTCTCGAGTTCATAAGTAGGTACATTTTCTGCTCCGCGTTGCTTGAGCTGGGCGATGTATTCGTCCAACTCGCTGATAGTGAGGCGTTCTTGATACTTGTGTTTGCTCTCAAAATCTTTGGGGCGCATCGAGATAAGGGTATCCAGTTTCTTGCCGTAGGTGATAGTTTGTTTACCATTTTTGAAGTTGAGCAAACGATAATCTTCCATTGTCCATTTTTTGGCTTTTTCGTTCCAAGTAATGCGGTTGGATTCAAGTTTGGTAATTAAATTTAGTTTGTCAATTCGCTCCATTGTGAATCGAAAGCCACTATGCGATATATTGTCATAGCTTTCTAAGTAAGCATATATCTGGGGGGCGATTTTGAGATGCACATTGCGCTCGTTGAAATAAAACTTATCGCGTACATAATTGTCCTCAAAGTTGTGCCTTACTTTGTTGGCATTGGGTACTATCCAGCCGTGCAAAAAAAACACAATAATTCCGGCAATGGTAGAACCAATGATGTAAGGCACTAAAATTCTTCCCAAGCTCATACCACTACTCAGCATAGCCACAATCTCGGTATGGGTAGCCATTTTTGCGGTAACAAACACCGCCCCAATAAAAATCATCAACGGACTAAGCATACTGGCATAGTGGGGAATAAAATTGAGGTAATATTCGCGGATAATGCGCCAAGCCGTGAGTTCGGGGTGGTTGAAATCCTCGATTTTTTCAGCCAAATCGATGACCAACAGCACGGCAATCAAGACAAAAATGGTAAACAGATAAGTTACCAAAAAACGTTTTAAGATATACCAATCTAGGATTTTCATATTAAATAGTCTCGAGCCTTAATTGTTGTAATGCTTGAATGGTTTCGTATAAATATTTTTTTGCAATGCTTCGGGTATTTTTTATAAGTGATTGATAATCAATAGGTTACGTTATTTTAAATATTCTATGTAAAATCTGATTATCAAATACTTAGCAAATAACTCGGAACTAGAAACTAGGAACTGTCCGAGCTATTGTTTTGCAAACTTCAATATTTTGGGGCAAAGAAGCAAATACAGCGTAAATGGCTGATTTTCAAGAGTTTATGAGTTATAAATTAAAACCATAAAAATTATTATACAAAATATGTTTTGACGCAAAGACGCAAAATGTTGATTATCAATGACTTATATTGATTAATTTGAAGTTTGTATAGTAATCCTTTCAATCAAACCTAATCGCCTTAATTGGCTTCACCCGCGCAATAATCATTGTAGGCAACAACAAGATAGTGCTGATAATAAAAAACGTCAATAGATTCATTGCCAAGATAATTTGCCAATCCCACTCAATTGGTACATAACTTACATAGTAGTTGTGTGCGTCGAGTGGTATCAAGCGAAAATAATATTGCAAGGCACAAAAGCCCAAGCCCAATAGATTACCCCCCAACATTCCTCGAGCAATCAAAATTATTCCTTTGTAAATAAAAATCTGGCGAATTTGCCAATTACTTGCTCCCAAGGCTTTCAAAATCCCAATCATTTGGACTCTTTCCATAATCATTATCAACAAAATAGAAATCATATTAAAACTGGCTACCGTAAGAATCAAAGTCAAAAAAATGCTCACGTTTTGATTCAATAGATTCAACCAATCAAATATATCCAAATGTTTTTGGGTAACGGTCTCAATTTGTTGGTCATAATTGATATGATCGAGTACTTCATTGACCACTATGGTATCCAAACGGCTAAAGTCTTTGACAAAACCCTCATAACTACCTGCCAAAGTATCTGCCCAATTGTTGAGTCTTTGCACCAATCGCAAATCGCCCAGAATAAACTTGTCGTCAAAATCTTCCATTCCGGTTTGATAAATGCCTTTAATCATCAATTTGCGGAAGCGGGGCGGATTTTGAATAAAAAACATCACGACCGAATCCTTAACTTTGAGGTGGAGCTTGTCGGCAATTTTTTGACTAATGATTATTTCTAAAGAGTTTTCTTGGGCAGGAAATTGGATAAAATCTCCGGCAATTATATTTTCTCTAAATTTGGTCTTATCGTATTGATTGTCAATGCCTTTCAATACCACGCCCAGCACTTCGTTGTCGGTTTTGAGGATTCCGGCTTTGTGCGCCACCGCTTGTAGGTGTGAGACTCCGGCGATTTGGCGATAATTTTTATATAAATCGGTATTGAGCGACACCGGGGTTTCTTGATAAGAATTGTTCAAACTCCTTTGACTGACTTGAAAATGCCCGCTAAAGCTAAACACTTTGGCTTGTACGCTCTGCCGAAAACCCAACAAAATGCCGTAAGCCCCCAAAATCACTGCCAAACCAATGGTGATGCTGGCAATGGCAATGCGCGTAACAATTGCCGAAAAGCTTTGTTTTTTGGTTTTACCAATTCTTTGGGCGATAAAATAGTATAAATTCATCTAGTTGAGCAAAAACTTGAATGTCTTGATTTTCAATGGGTTACTGTATTTTAAGCGATAAATGTAATTTCGCTTTCAGACTTGCGAAAATAGATGATTTATAGCAATATTTTGAATAAATTTTATAACTAATTGATTATCAGTATTAATAACATTGTAACGCAGCCTTTAGGTTGTGCCTTCCACAGCCTAAAGACTGCTTTACATTTTGATTTGTCAAAAGTCAAAGATTATCAACGATTTACATTTTGTCATATTATTTCAAATCAGATGATGACTGACAATAAACAAAATTTTTTAAACCCATATTCTAACAAATATTTGCCTAAGCAGGGCTGATTTTGTTGTGAATTAATTTTCTTTGCAAAAAATTGAAACAAAAATTATCACGTGAAAAAAATATTGATTACCGGAGCCAATGGCTTGTTGGGGCAAAAATTACTACATTTATTAAATCAACAAGCGGTAGAGGTGTTGGCAACCGGGCGCGGAACCAATCGTTTGCAGGCTTTGCAAGACTTACCTTATCGGGAGATGGATATTACCAATCCGCAACAAGTTATGACAGTAATGGCTGATTATCAGCCCAATGTGGTGATTCATACCGCCGCGATGACCCAAGTTGATGATTGCGAAACCCAGCGCGAAATGTGTTGGGATATGAATGTCAATGCAGTTAAGTACTTGATTGAGGCTTGCACCAAACAAAATTGTTTTTTGTTGCACCTTTCTACCGATTTCATTTTTGATGGTCAGGCAGGTCCCTACGCCGAAACCGCCATTGCCCAACCTTTGAGCTACTATGGCGAAAGCAAACTTACCGCCGAGCAATTGTTACTACACAGCTCCATTCGCTGGGCTATTGCGCGTACTGTACTCGTGTATGGCATTACGGAGGCGATGAGTCGCTCCAATATCATTCTTTGGGTCAAAAAATCGCTCAGTGAGGGCAAAACCATTCAAGTAGTTGATGACCAATGGCGTACCCCGACCTTAGCCGAAGACTTGGCACATGGCTGTTGGTTGATAGCCCAACAAGAAGCCGAAGGAATTTTTAATATTTCGGGCAAAGATTTGCTCACACCTTACGAAATGGCGATGCAAACGGCAGAGTATTTTGGTTTGGATAAGTCGCTGATTATCAAGACCGATGCCTCCAAATTTTCGCAGGCGGCAGTGCGCCCGCCCCGCACCGGCTTTATCATTGACAAAGCGCGCCAAATATTGGGCTACGAACCCCATACATTCCAAGAAGGAATAGCCATTTTGGAACAACAAATGAAGCAGTTATGAGCCAAAGAATCAAGAACTGTATCGGGTAATGTCCGAATTATTTTTTTGAGTGATTTATAAAATATTATAACTCATTGATAATCAGATGGTTGTGTAATTATCTGATAATCAATGAGTTATACTGGATAGGATAGTAGCATAACCCATCAGGCTTGTCAAAAAACAGTCGTTTTTAGAGGTTGTTTTAAAATAATCTTAACTTATATTTGATTAGAACACAGATTTTGATGATTGGGCAGATTTTTTATTCCAAACATCATAAAAGTCTGCTCAATCGGGAGCATTTCAAATTTACCACCTATTACCCTCTCCTTTGGAGAGGGCAGGGTGAGGCAAAAGAAATGCGTAAATTTGAAATGCACCCGCTCAATCAGGGGTTTAAAATCATACTGAATATATGCAAATTCTTGATAATCAAGTGATTGTATAATTTTTTAATTCTTAAATAGTAATTCCTAATTCCTTGAAAATCTCCTTTTATCGGCTGTTAAAAATGAGTTAATTTTTCTAAATAGTTTTTTGCTAAAATATGATTTGGTTAATTTGGATTCTACAAAATGAATCAAATATATAACCATACAAATCCATATCTTATGCTTACTAATTCCGCATTTGTCCGTTTTGCGGCTATAGCTGGTTTTTTGACTGTAATTACTACAATCGGTATTCACGCCATTTTTCCTGATCCACCGGCTGAGTTCGAGGCTCGTTTGCTACTTTATCAAAACTCGATTTATTTGCTCAATCGTTGGTGGATAATTGTTCATTGTCTGTTGGTTTTGGTGGCAATGTGGGGTTTTGCGCTGGTGCAATTTCGCAAATCAGCCGGTTTTGTGGGTTTGGGTTATTTGTTTTTTGGTGTATTTGCTATTACCGAAATTGCTCGCCAGATGCTCGTTTTATTTTATTTGAATGGCTTGAGAGTTAAATATTTAAGTGCTGATAATGAGGCAGTTAGAGCAATTTTAAAAGTTAGTCTCGATAATTTCGGGCTTATAGGTAATAGTTTTTTTGGTTTGTTTGTTCTCGCCTTTGGTTTAGGCAATTTGTTTTATGGATTGAGCCTATGGCGTGAGCGCGGATTTAGCAAAATATTGAGTTGGTTATTGATTTTGTGGTCAATTGGCAGTTTTTTGGCTTTGGGCAATAATTTTTGGAAAAATCAAATTCTCGAGACTTTCATCGCTTATTATAATTTTACTTACCAACCCTTTATGCGGGCATTGTTGGCTTGGTGGCTTTGGACGGCAAGTGATAGACGTTAAATGTCTGGCTTATTGGCGAAGGCAATAGTACAATACAAAATATGTTTTTACGCAAAGATGCTAAGACGAAAAATGTTGATTAACAATAAATTGTGCCTTAGTGGCTTAGTAGCAAATTAAAAAATGTATAGCAGTGTCAATATATAATTGACTGTGTCTGCTTCTGGCTGATAATCAATGTATTACAACTTGTCCGCCTCTGGCGGATTAATTCATTAGCAAACAATCAGCCGCTAATCTTTGACCCCTAGGTTTTGATTGGTTTGGATTTGAATGGCTTTTTGTTTGTCAGCACTATCGGGCATCAGCAAAGAGCCCAACAACATACCCAAAAAACTGGCACTCAATCCGGCTAAAGAACTGGGAAACCAATGCCCCGAAAACTCAAAAATTCCCCAAACTGCCATTCCACCCAAAATAGAAGCCATCGCACCGGCGGTAGAGGCGCGCCGCCAATACATACCCGCCCACAAAGGCATAAACAACGAAACCAACGAAAGTGTAGAGGATTGCGCCGCCAATTCGTAGATATTGCCTTGCATATTTGCCATAATTGCCGAACATATTGCTACGCCAATAACTGACAGCCGCATAATTCGCAGCATTTGAGCATCGGTCATATTGGGATAATAAGGACGAATAATGTTTTCGCCGACTACCACCGCCGGAGCCAACATAGCTCCACTGGTAGTACTCAAAATGGCGGACAGTAAAGCCCCAAAAAACATTACTTTGAGCAACAAACTGCTATGATTCAAGACCATTTGTGGCAACAGCATTTGTGTATCGCCTTTGAGGAGTTCGGGGTGCAAAATCCGCCCTCCCAAGCTAATCAGCAAAGGGAGCGAGGCAATCACCAAGTACATCACTCCACCAATATAAGCCGACATTACGGCAATGCGCTCGGTTTTGGCACTGGTGGCTCTTTGAAATATATCTTGTTGCGGAATAGACCCCAGCCCTACCGTAACCCAAGCCACAATATAGTGCAAAATATCTTCAAGTTTGGCTTGGGGGTAAAATCTAAAAAAATCGGGAGGGGTTTGTTGGATAATTTTATTTACTCCACCTACTTGATTGACTATTTCAACTGTCAGGAAAATCATTCCGGCAATGATAAAAATTGTTTGCACAAAATCGGTCAAAGATACCGCCCACATTCCGCCGGTGTAGGTGTATATCACCACCACCAAAGCACATATTGCAATGCCTACATACAGAGGTATATTCAACAAAACTTGCAAAATAATTGCCATTGCTACCAACTGCCCGGCTACCCAGCCAAAATACGAAGGCACCATAAAAATAGCCGAGACCAACTCTACATTGCGGCTATAGCGCAAATGAAAATAATCGTTGAAAGTCAATAAATTCATCCGATAAAATCGGCGAGTAAAAAATGCGCCTACCAAAATGAGGCACAAAGACGAGCCAAAAGGGTCTTTGATAACGCCCAAAATGCCTTTCTCGACAAACTCAGCAGTCGATCCTAAAACGGTTTCAGACCCAAACCAAGTGGCAAACAGCGTACAAGAAGCAATGGGCAAGGATAGCTGCCGACCGGCTACTGCAAAATCTTGACTGGTTTTGACCCTTCGCGCCGCCCACCAACCAATCAATAAATTAATAATCAGGTACAAACCAATAAAGCCAACCAACCACCATCGGCTCTCAATTTCAGTCATTTGATAATATCGGGGGTTAAAAAAATTCTGACATTGATTTTGCTTCCTAAGCCTTTGCAGGCAAGGATTTTTGCAATACAAGTTTCAAAAATAATATTTATAATTAATTGACCATTTAATCTGGCAATTTTTTTGCAGTTTGAGGCTATCTTGGCTGCAAACGATGGTATTATTTTAATTTTGAAAAGTAATTTTTTGATACATCAATCGGATTGGTAGCTATTCCAATGTACTTCCCAAGGGGAGCAAAAGAGCTAGTAAGCATTTTATTTTTTTATAATTTGTTGATTATCAGGTATTTATAATTTTTTAAAGAACCTTGTTTGTTATCTCCTAGTGTCAAAATTTGTATAGGTGAATTACAATATTTTTATTTATTTTTGTATTTTAATTCAAAATTATTGACTACATTTCTAAGTTTTTACGAACCTAATTTTTTACACAAAAATGGATTTGAACCCGGTTACTTTGGCAATTCCTATTTATTTTATTTTGATTGGGATTGAATTATTGGCGGAGCAGTTTCAACGCTCGCATACTTATCGCCTCAATGACGCGCTTACCAATATCAGTTGCGGTACGGGGCAGCAAGTAGTGGGCGTTTTTCTGAAAGTATTGGCGATTGGGCTTTATACTTGGGTTTACGAAAATTTTAGACTTTTTGATATTCCTCCCACGTGGTTGGCGTTTGTTGCCGTATTTGTTTTAGATGATTTGGCTTATTATTGGGCGCACCGCACCAGCCACGAAATCAATTTGTTTTGGAATGGCGGTCACGTGGTACATCATCAAAGCGAAGATTATAACTTGTCGGTAGCTTTGCGCCAAGGTTGGTTTCAAATTGTATTTACCTTCCCATTTACTTTGCCTTTGGCTTTGTTGGGTTTTAGCCCGGTACAATTGGTGATGGCACACGGCATCAATCTTTTGTATCAATTTTGGATACATACCGAAAAAATCGACAAACTAGGTTTTTTGGAGTGGTTTATGAACACGCCTTCGCACCACCGCGTACACCACGGGCGCAATCCTAAATACATTGATAAAAATCACGCCGGTGTATTTATTATTTGGGATAGAATGTTTGGTACTTTTCAAGTCGAAGAAGAGCGTCCCGTCTATGGCATTACTACCCCTACTGCCAGTTGGAATCCGATTTGGGTACAGTTTAAAGGATTGACCCAAGTGTTCAAACACGTATCGCAAACCCCCGGCTTGCTCAATAAGCTCAAAGTATTGTTTTACAAACCCGGTTGGCACACCCCGGAGCAGGGCGGCTATCAACCCGCGCCCGAAGTGCATCGTGAAGATTATCGAAAGTTCCAAACCAATGTACCTTACACTGTCAATTGGTACGTTTTTGTTCAATATGTCTTTACACTGGGCGGGGCGGCATATTTTGCTTTTATTGAAAGTAAATTGCCACTTGATACTAAAATTATTTGCGCCTTACTCATTGCTTGGGCGATTGTGAGTGCCGGGGGCTTGTTTGAAAAACGCCGATGGATTTATTGGCTAGAATTTGCTCGCCCTTTGCTGAGTGCCGGAGTTATTTATAGCTTGATTGCTGATTCGGCACTTGCCAACCTCGTTTTGGGTGTGGGTATGGGGCTAAGTCTGGTTTCTTGGCTTTGGTTGTTGAGCTTCAGATCGGTGTTTTTGAATGAAGAGCTAAAAGAATTACAAAAAATTTGAGTACAGACAAGTTGATAAGGAATGAATAGTGAATAATGTAGAGTGAATAATTTTGTAATTACCTGAAAATCAATATGTTATCAAGAAATATTGTAGGCATTCAGCAATTCCCACTGTAAAATAATTGAACAAAAGTTTGATATTTTAACTTTTATATTTATAAAAACAGCAAAATAAATAAATAATTGATAATCAATGCTTTAAATGTATTTCTCATTAAATTGCCCTTAGCGAAACCCTAGAATTTCGGGGTGAAAAGTCGTAAAAATTTACTTAGTCGCTTCGCTAAAGCTCCGCTTCAAAGTGAATTCGTAGACTTTTTGCTCCGAAATTCAGGATAGTGTAGGATTGCTTGATTTCGTTGTTTCTTTTTTATCAAGAAAAAAGAAAATTGTAAAAAAAGTGTATTTATAATCACCTCATTATCAATTAATTACAGAAAATCTGTGAATCTTTGCCCATTTTCAGGAAATTCTAGCTTTATGCTAAGTCTAAACTCATTCACGCGGGCAGGCTAGACAGCCTGCGTTACAATTTTTCTGAAAAGTAGTGGAGAACCAAATCTGTTTGTAAATATTCTAAAAAATCAAACATTCGTTTAAAATTTATACAGTGGGAATTGCTGATAGGCATTATTTTTTTCTTGCTCCTGAGCAATAGTTTAAACCCTTAGAATCTGTTTTAAAATAGTATTAACGATAATTTCAAAACTGAGCGTTTCAAATTCGGCAAAGCTCCAGAGCTTTGCCGAAGTTGAACAAAAAGCCAGCCCATATAAATTTATTCAATAGTTCGGATAGTTACTCTATGATTGGTGTTAGCAATTATTGATTACTTTTAGATATTTTAGCGGTTATCAGGTAATTTCGCCACCAACCACCGCCCGTGCTAAGAGTTGGTGGTGGCGAAAAATGCAGCATTTAAAAGTAAAATGGGCACTTTTCTAATACCAACAACGGCGCAAAAAAGACACACGTTAATATACAAACATTCTATTTGCTACCTAAACCATTCATAATGCAAAAAGCATTTTGGCAATATATCGACCAAGCTCAAAAATATCAAATGCAAGGCGAGTTTTTAGCCGCCATTGACCATTATAAAAAAGCCTTGGACATAGACCCCGACTACGCCGAGGCTTGGCATCAGTTGGGTTTGGTGTATAATCAAATCAAACGATTTGCCGATGCCGGAATCAGCTATCGCCAAGCCTTGCGAATGTACGAAAAACGCCTGCAAAACGATGCCCCGATGGACTATAATACCTTTGCCAAAGCCCAAGTCTTGGCTTCGCTACACGAAACCGAAGAAATGACTTATGCTTTGGAAAAAGCCTTGAGAATGAACCCTTATTTTGCCAAAAAGACCCTAGAAATGCTCGAGTTTAAGCCTTTTTTGGCAGATGAATCTTTCCGGCTGTTGATTCAAAAGCACTTGGACTTGCTCTCAACTTTGCAATATCGCGGCAGTAAACTCCAAAAAAACGACCTTACCGAACTCCAAACCCAAAGGCGCGAGGTATTTATCCAATATTTGCGCCAGAATGATTGGTTTGTCGAGGATTTTGGGGCAATGTGGGATTCCGAAATGACAATTGCCCCGCAAGCTACTGCCGAATACCGCCACAATGAGCATATTCAGTTGTTTTTGGAATATTATTTGGACGAAAACCTGCTATTTATGGAGTTGCGCAACCGATTTGTAGAGAGTGATTCCCAAGCCTATCGCTTGTATATCCAAGACCAACTGCGGGATTTATTGCAAATCATCCACCAATATCAATCTATCCTAAATATGGAAAATTGGGAAGCGATGCTGGAGCAAATCATCGAAATTGCCGACTCGGTTTTGCTCGAGATGCCCGATGGCAGAAAAGTAAAGGTTTCTTGAGTAAATTGTTGACGATATTTTTTTGTAATTGTCTGATAATCAATGTTTTAGCTAATTATAATTTCTTGAATTCAAGATTCCTAATTGTTAATTCCTAATTCCTTAAATTGACGTGAGTATTTTGAAATATTATTAAAAAAATACAAATTTTATTTGTAAATTTAAAAGATTTATTTTAGAAACAAAAGTTATTTAACTTTTGTAAAATGTTTATTATCAATTAGTTAAAAGCATTTTTAGAAAATAAATAATTGTCTGTACCGCAGGTCTGACAATTATTTATTTTCTAAAAATATAAAAATTATACAATTTTATTTTTAAT
>JALONJ010000562.1 GCA_025455045.1 Microscillaceae bacterium
CATTTTGCTTGGTAATGTTCAGAATCACTGAAAAGCGAGAGCTTTTCAGAATTCAATGGAATTCCTAAAGGCAATTCCTGAAAAGTGGTGAAGATCCAACAAGAAATTATAAGTATTTGATAATCAAGCATTTATCAATATAATTTTAGAATGGAAATTTTTAACAACAAAAAAGAAACCCAACGTTTGGAGGCATTTAGCGATGGTGTGTTTTCAATCATCATTACTTTGTTGGCACTCAATTTAACTGTGCCGGAAAACACCGCCCCCGACCGATTGGCACAAGCTCTCCTCAATCAATGGGTAACTTATTTGTCGTTTGTAACTTCGTTTTTTACTATTTTGATTATGTGGATTAATCATCATAGCATTTTCAAACTCATTCACCAAGCCGACAACACTTTTATTTATTTGAATGGGCTTTTGTTGATGTTTGCCACTGCTATCCCTTTTGCTACCGGATTGGTTGATACCTATTTTAACACTGCGGGCGCAAATATGGCACTTTTGGTCTATAGTGGCTTGTTTGTATTGGTCAATTTGGTTTTTAATGCTTTGTGGTATGTGGTCAAAAATCAGGAGCATATCAGCCAAAGCGATATTTCCAAAAAACACCTCCAACACATTACCAATGCTTACGCAATCGGTTTTCCGGGTTATTTATTGGCTTTTGGGCTGGCATTTTGGAGTCCGGGGCTTTCTCTGGCAATTTGTAGTCTGTTATGGATATTTTGGGCTGGGTTGATGTTTAAAGTAAAATTTTGATAAACCATCGAATTTCGGAGCTTGGATTGTGGATTGCGGATTTTTGATGAGCAAATTTATAAAGATGGCTTGATTTATTGATACCAACGTTGAGGATTACTCAAATTTCTCACCCTGCCTGCAAAACTGCTAGGAATCTTTAAATTCATAACTGCCTGATAATCAATTACTTATAAAAAATGTCCGAAGTATTGTTATTATACACCAAGCATTTTATTTAAAAAAATAAACAAACCTCCAGAGCAACCATTAATTCAAAAACTCCCCCTTCGGAGGTTGGGGGGCTTTAAATCAACAATCTTATGCAAGTAATCAGTGGCTATTGGCACATCAAACCCGAATCACAAGCCGATTTTATCGAGGCTTGTAAGTGGATTGCCCCTTTATCGCGGCAAGAAGAAGGCTACCTAAGTTATTTATTTACGGCTGACCAACTCAATGCCAATCATTTTTTGTTTTTTGAGGAGTGGCGCGATGAAGCCGCTATCGAGTTTCACGTGGCGCAGTGGTATTTTCAAGAATTTATGCAAAAAGTAGAGCCGATGTTAGCCGAGCCGCCCATGATCAAAATCTACGCCATCAATTCTGTAAAACAACTATAAACCGACAATAACGAGGTTTACCAATTTTCAGCTTTATTATCATAAAAATCTTGATAATCTTAAGAATCATTTTCAAAAAATTAAATTTCTGATAATCAGCATATTAGCTCTTTTAAAACAACAAAAAAGAAAATAAAACAATGGAAAATAAAATCACCGGATTGCACCACGTAACCGCTTTGGCTTCAGATGCCCAAAAAAACCTAGATTTCTACGCCGGAATTCTCGGCTTAAGAATGGTCAAAAAAACCATCAATTTCGATGCACCCGATGTGTATCACCTGTATTATGGCAACGAAACCGGCGAACCCGGAACGATTATGACCTTTTTCCCCTACCAGGGCTTGCATCGGGGGCGCAAAGGCAAAGGACAATTGACCACCACCGCCTTCTCGATTCCGATTAATTCTTTGGATTATTGGTTACAACGCCTCAAAAAATTTGGTATTGAGCATACCCAACCCCAAGAACGATTTGACAAAGAAATTTTCATTTATTTCGAGGATAATGATGGACTAGGCGTAGAATTAGTCGCTAACGAAATCGACACCCGCGCCGGATTTTCTTATGGGCAAATCCCCCTCGAACACGCCGTCAAAGGGTTTTTTGGGGTAGTACTGAGCGAAGAAGGCTACGAAAGAACCGCCGGTTTATTGACCGAAAAAATGGATCATCAACTCATTGTCGAGAAAGGCAACCTTTTCCGCTTTTCGCCCACCGGCAAAGCCGGCGATTTTGTCGACATCGTCTGCGAACCCGACACAATGCGGGGTTTGGGCGGTAGTGGTACAGTGCATCACCTCGCTTTTGCCACTCCCAATGACCAAGTTCAGCTTGAAGTCCGCGAAAAACTTTTGAGTGGGGGCTTTCAAGTAACTCCGGTGCTTGACCGCCAGTATTTTCACTCCATCTACTTCCGCGAGCCGGGCGGCGTATTGTTTGAGGTAGCCACCAACGACATTGGGTTTGCCATCGACGAATCCCCAACCCACCTCGGCGAAGCCCTCAAATTGCCCCAATGGGAAGAAGTCAATCGCGCCGAAATCGAGCGGGGTCTGGTCGAAATCAACCTCGAGGTCGATAAATTTAGAGATTAATTCAATTCCAATGATTTGGGCGCAAGCGGGGTATCTTCTGCTCCATAACTGTAACCCAGCCGGTTAGGCTGGGCTGGTTAAACAATTTAACAGACTTTTTTACAAAATTCACAAAATCGAAAATCCAAAATCGAAAATCCAAAAATTCCTATGCATTCTTACCAAATATTAGAAAAAGGCAAACCCCTCGCCCAAGCCCAAAAAGTCCTCATTCTTTTACACGGGCGCGGTGGCTCGGCACAAGACATCATCGGCTTGGCTGATGAATTTTGTGATGATACATTTTACATTGCCGCCCCGCAAGCCACCAATCATACTTGGTATCCTTACAGTTTTATGGCGGCGCGCGCCCAAAACGAACCTTGGCTAAGTTCAGCCATCACCACCGTCAAAAAATTATTGGACGAAGTAAGCCAACAAATCCTCACCGAAAATATTTACTTAATGGGATTTTCGCAAGGAGCTTGTCTAACACTAGAAGTAGCCACCCGCTTTGCCCAAAAATACGCCGGAGTGGTCGCCTTTACCGGCGGTTTGATTGGTGATAGTTTATGGGTAGAAAACTACCAAGGTGATTTCGCCCACACCAAAGTCTTTATCGGCAACGGCGACCGCGACCCTCACGTACCCCTCCTCCGTTCTCAAGAATCTGCCCAAATAATGACCGATTTGGGAGCAGAAGTAAAACTCAAAGTCTATCCCAATATGCCCCACAGCATCAATCAAGATGAACTGAATACCGTTAGAGAGTGGATGTTTTAAATAGGCGAGAGTCCACAAGACCCCTTCTTATTCCCCCAAAGAGGAAGGGAGTGAGGGAAGGGGATTTTTTATAAATAATTGATTATCAGATATTTACGAAAAAATAAAAACCAGCTTATCTGCTTAGTTTTTTATTTGTTGTTTTATAAATGCTTGATAATCAATAAGCTATGAAGTATCCACGAAGTATTTGCTAAGGAATGATTAAAAAATAACTTATCAATACTTCGGGCAGTTTTTATAAGTAATTGATTATCAGCTAGTTATGCTATTTTAAGTATTTTTTTGTAACTAACTGATAATCAGATACTTACTAAATAACTAGAAACTAGAAACTGTCCGAACTATTGAAAAATATAATTAACGTGAATATTTTAAAACATATTAAAAAAGTACAAAAAATTAAATTTTTAAAAAAACAATCCAAAATCCCCCAAGCTGTCATCCTGCGTGGAACTT
>JALONJ010000124.1 GCA_025455045.1 Microscillaceae bacterium
ATAAACATTTTATAAAAGTTAAATAACTTTTGTTTCTAAAATAAATCTTTTAAATTTATAAATAAAATTTGTATTTTTTTAATAATATTTCAAAATATTCACGTTAAAATAGCAAAAGAATTAGAATTATATAGTATTTAAGCATAAACCGCTTGAAATTATAAAGTATTGATTATCAGGCAATTATAAAAGTAGCTTCGGCTTTAGCCGAAGCAGACAAAAAATGTATAAAGTATTGATTATCAAGTAATTACAAAAGCAACTTCGGATTTAGCCGAAG
Organism: Microscillaceae bacterium; assembly: GCA_025455045.1. Classification (GTDB taxonomy): domain Bacteria; phylum Bacteroidota; class Bacteroidia; order Cytophagales; family Microscillaceae; genus JALONJ01. The sequence continues at coordinate 281 of JALONJ010000124.1, forward strand.
CTACAGATATTATTAATAGTTAAACTCCAAATGAAAATGGAATATTTGCAAAATCTCCCTCATTTTCAACCCATCGGAGCAAAATTTTTTATTACGTTTCGTCTTCATAATTCTTTACCCTAATCTATAATCCAACAACTGCAATTTGAAAAGAAGATAAAATCCAATATTTGAATAAATTTTGTTTATTTTTAAAGCAAAATCAATGGTTTTTAAATTTTCTCATAAGTTATTGATATTCAGTATTTTATAAAAAGTCTTTATCTACCCGATTTTACCCAAAATATGACCATTCAACAATACATTGACAACCTTAACCAACGCTACCAACTAGGCAATGCGACTGAACATACTTTTAGAGGCGATTTGCAACAATTGATAGAAACGCTTGAACCCAGTATTCAAGCTACCAACGAACCCAAACGCCAAAAGTGTGGCGCGCCCGATTATATTTTGACCAAAAAAGATATTCCGATTGGGTTTATAGAAGCCAAAGACATTGGCGACAAAGACCTTGACGGCACTAAAAAAACCGGCAATCAAGAACAATTTGACCGTTACAAAGCCTCTTTGACTAATTTAATTTTTACCGATTATTTGAATTTCCATCTCTACCGCGAGGGGCAGTTTGTAATGAAAATTGCGATTGGCGAAGTTAAAAATGGTAAAATTGTCGGTTTGGTGAATAACTATCCTCAATTTATCAGCTTTATCAAAGAATTTTGCTTGCACATTGGGCAAACGATTACCAGCCCCAAAAAGCTGGCGCAAATGATGGCAGGCAAAGCTAGAATGTTGGCAGATGTCATTGAAAAATCATTGATAAATGATACCATTACTGCCGAGGATAGCACTTTGAAAGACCAAATGTTGGCGTTTAAAGAAATACTGATTCACGATATTACACCCCAAGGCTTTGCCGATGTATATGCTCAAACCATTGCTTATGGAATGTTTGCTGCGCGCTTGCACGACCCCACTTTGCCTACTTTTAGTCGGCAAGAAGCAGCAGAGTTGATACCCAAATCCAATCCTTTTTTGCGAAAGCTTTTTAGCTACATTGCCGGACCCGATATTGACGACCGCATCAAATGGATTGTGGATAGCTTGGTAGATTTGTTTTTGGCTTGCAATGTGGAGGAGCTTCTCAAAGACTATGGAAAAGACACCCAAACCGAAGACCCTATCATCCACTTTTACGAAACTTTTTTGAGTGAGTATGACCCTGCCTTGCGTAAAGCCCGAGGGGTGTGGTACACCCCCGCCCCAGTAGTAAACTTTATGGTGCGAGCCGTAGATGATATTCTTAAAACGGAGTTTGACCTCCCACAAGGCTTGGCAGATACCAGCAAGACCAAAGTTCAAATCAAACTTCAAGAAACTGATAAAAGGTATAAAGAAAATGTAAAAACTATAGAGGAAGAAGTCCATAAAGTACAGATTCTTGACCCAGCTACGGGAACTGGGACTTTTTTGGCAGAAGTTGTAAAGCATATTCATCAAAAATTTGTAGGGCAACAAGGGATTTGGAGCAATTATGTAGAAAACCATCTATTACCTCGCTTAAATGGTTTTGAACTCCTGATGGCGAGCTATGCAATGGCACACCTGAAGCTAGACCTACTCTTGACCGAAACGGGCTACAAACCGACCAAAGACCAGCGTTTTAGGGTATTTTTGACCAATAGCCTCGAAGAACAGCACCCCGATACCAGCACTTTGTTTGCCAGTTGGCTGAGCCAAGAAGCAAACGAGGCAAATCGTATCAAGCGCGATACACCAGTGATGGTGGTAATGGGAAATCCACCTTATTCAGTAAGTTCTTCCAATAAATCTGCTTGGATTGAAAAACTAACTGCCGATTATAAGAAAGATTTAAACGAAAGAAATATCCAGCCTTTGTCTGATGACTATATCAAGTTTATTCGTTTTGGACAACACTTTATTGATAAAAATGGAACCGGAGTTTTAGCTTATATTTCCAACAATAGTTTTATTGATGGTTTGATTCATAAACAGATGCGTAAGCATTTGTTAGAAAGTTTTGATAATATTTATATTCTTGATTTACACGGAAATGCTAAGAAAAAAGAAACTGCCCCCAACGGCTCGCCTGACCAGAATGTGTTTGACATTATGCAAGGAGTAAGTATTAACTTGTTTGTCAAAACAGGTAAAAAGTTTAAAGATGAATTAGCAAAAGTATGGCATTATGACTTATTTGGAAAAAGGGAAGTAAAATATAATTTTTTGAATAAGAATACTTTAAAAAGTATTAAATGGAATTATTTACCAACATCCAGACCTAATTTCTTTTTTGTAGAAAAGAATTTTGAATACTCGAATGAATATGAAGAAGGATTTAATATTGATGAATTGTTTGAAAATTCCGCAAGTGGTATTAAATCAGAAAGAGACAATATATCTTTTCAATACTCTATAAATGAATTAATTAAGATAGGTGATATTTTGAAGAATACTGATATAGAAGAGTTTAGAATAAAGTATAATAACAAGCCAGATGGAAGGGATTGGCAAATGAAATGGGCAAAAAATGACTTACTTCTAAATAAGCCGACGATTATGAAAGTATTATATAGACCATTCGATTTTAGATATACTTATTATTCAGGTAAATCCAAATCATTCATTGCCTACCCAAGAGATGAAATAACTAAACATTTTAAAAAAGAAAATATAGGATTAATAACTTGTCGTCAACAATCTACATTTGATTTTCAGCATATATTGGTGAATAAGTTTATGGGAGATATGTGTGTTGTGTCTTCTCAAACCAAGGAAACAGGTTATATTTTCCCTCTTTATCTCTACCCTGAAAAAAAGAAGCCAAAAGATTTATTTACTTCAATATCTACTTCTGAAAAAGAAAAACTGAAATTAGCTGGGCGTTTAAAACAAGCAGAAATTCATTTTGAGCAAGTATCTAAATTTTTTCATAAAACAGTTCTACCCTTTTATGAGCAAATAAAAACACCTGATAAAAGTCAAACAAAACTTTTTGAAGAAAACAGAAGCACTTATGAAGAAGCTAAAGCTACTGTAGAACAATTGCAACTACAAATAGAATTACTCAAGAGTAATAAACCAAAAGAAGTTGTTGATGATTCGGAAGAAATAACTCGAGTACCAAATCTAAACGTTCAAATCGTTAGGCAAATTGCAGAAAAATTAGGCTTGTTATTTACATCTGAAAAAGAAAGTAATCCTAATACTTTTGCCCCCATTGATATATTGGATTACATCTATGCCGTATTACATTCGCCTACTTATCGAGAAAAATACAAAGAATTTTTAAAAATTGATTTCCCGCGTGTGCCTTATCCCCAAGATACTACTACTTTTTGGCACTTGGTCAAGTTGGGCGGAGAATTAAGGCAAATCCATTTATTAGAAAGTCCTCTTGTAGAACAATTTACGACTGTTTATCCCATAGATGGAACAAATTTGGTCAGCAAAGTTCGCTTTGAAGCTCAAGCCAAAACTCAAGTGGGCAAGGTATATATCAATGATTATCAATACTTTGATAAAGTACCTTTGGTAGCTTGGGAGTTTTATATCGGAGGTTATCAACCGGCTCAAAAATGGCTCAAAGACCGCAAAGACCGAGCTTTGAGTTTTGAAGATATACTTCATTATCAAAAAATCATTGTGGCTTTGACCGAAACCCACCGCTTGATGCAGGAGATTGATAAAATGGAGATTTTCTAATTCTACTTTGGCACTTTAGAAATGGTTGAGCTTAAATTGAACTTTTTTTGAAAATGTTTTTTTCCATAGCGAGGGGGGATGCTTCCCTTCGCTATGGAAAAAACAAAGCTTGTAAACTGATAATCAGCTATTTATAAAAATTGTATTTTCCTATGTTTTCTATGTATCTATGTGGTTCAAAAAATTAAAGTAACCAAGCAGAACTAAATACTTTGCTCTAAAGTTCGATGCCACAAAAACCTAAATATTTGTCAAATTAGATTTTTTGACTTTACTTTGATTAAAACAAATGATTTTTTAATTCAATGGGAATAGTCAATATTATTGCCAAAATACTAGCCGGAGCCGTGGTGGGGTATGCCACCAACTACTTGGCTATCAAGATGTTGTTTCAAGAATATTTTAAAATAATATTCAAACCTTGGAAAATAAATTTTAGTCTTGGCGGCGTAATTGTCAAAGAACGCAAAGAGTTTGAAGCCCGCATTTCGCAATTGGTTGAGAGCGATGTCATTCATCATCAGGCAATTGAACAAGAATTGCGTAAGCCCGAATTCGAAGCGGCTTTGAATCAATTGATTGCCAATTTGTTTTTTGAAAAACTCCCCTCTGCCGTTGCCGAAAACCTCCAAATTGGGCAAATTCCGCAAATTGAAGCCAGTTTTGAGCAATTGCGCCAAACTTTTGTTCAGCGTTTGGGCGAACCGGCACAAAAAATATTAACCCGAATACTGGCAAATGAATCACTTAAAGAAGCTATATCTGTCGGGCAAATTGAAAAAGTTGCCCACAATTTGACCAATATTTTATTTGAATTTTTGAATGAAGATAATGAAGTTAATCAATTGATTATCAGGTTGTTAGATGATTTATCTCAACAAAAGATTTCGGACTTGATTCCGCAACCCATAGCCCAAAAAATGAGCGAGAACCTCTTGGCACTAACCCACGACTTGCATCGAGTCTTGGAGTTTAGTTATTATTTGCCTATGGACGACTTGATTCAAAAAACTCGGCAAACCCTTGATAGTGAGGCACTTGTGGCACAAATTGCCGAACAACTCGCCGACAAAAAACTCCACGAGTTTTTTACTGCTGAGAATGTGGACAACGTGCCGCGCCAAATTACCCAACAAATTCAAAATCTATTCAACTCCGAAGTGAGTGGCGACATTATCCAAACTTTGCTCAAGTTCTTGCTCAATGTGTTGAAAGAAGAAAAAGCTACGGTTTTTGAGTTGTTGTCGCACGATTTGAAAGCCAATTTTGAGCATTTTTTGCAAGCTCAACTACCCGATTTGTTGCAAACTTTGATTCCTTGGCTTCGCCAAAAAAAGGCAAAATTGGAGCATTTGATTCAAGAGGCTTTTGAAGAAAACACCAGCGTAATTGGGCAAATTGTGGTGGCTTTGTTCATTGGCAACATTGGCAAATATGTAGGCATTGAAGAAAAATTAATTGATTTAATTGAAAAACAAGACACCTCCGAACTTGCCTACCGAGCCACCGACTTTGCACTCAACTACCTGAAAACCAATACAATAGGCGAAATAGTCCAAAAGCTCAACCAAGAAAAAATCTTGGCTACGCTCACGCCGGTTTTGCACGAGAACATCCAAAGTTCGGTACAAAATTTTCAGTTGCTCAATCTTTCGGATTTGTTAGACAAGCCAATCAAAACTTGGTTTTCAGTTGATAAACTGAGCCAAAGCCTAACCGAGCTTTTGGACAATGTGATTGAAAAACAATTGAAAGAGAATTGGCTTTATACCCAAAAATTTACCGATTTTATTGAATTGCAACTCCAAAAAAGCCTTGACCGCCTGCAAGATGCCGAACTCAATCGCTGGCTCAATGCTGACAGTAACCCCAAAATAGCCCAAGATTTGCATAAATGGCTCTTGGAGTTTTTGCCCAAAAATCGGGCGACAATTGAAAGCTATCTTTTTGAAACTTTGCAAAAATATTGGCAAGAAAACCCGCTTTCGCAGTTGCTCAATCAAAATCCTGATACACCCATTACCCAAAATCCGACTTGGCTGATTGAAGCCCTTGACGATTTTTTAAAAAATCAATTTGCGAACTTAAAAACCCAAAACTTAAGGGATTATATTGACAAATTGAATGATATTCCTAACCTTGACCGCCAAATTAGTCAGGCTTTGCGTAGTTATGTATTGGAAAATCTACCCCAATTAACCCAAGGCAGGGTAGAAAACTTGGTACAAGAAAACCTCGCCAAACAAGGTGATATTCAGCTACGGGCAATGGTTTACAAAGCGATGGGCGAAGAGCTTGAGCCTTTGAGCTTGTTTGGTGGCGTGTTGGGGGCGATTACGGGGGCAATGCTGTTGGTAATGCCGGAGTATCAAACGGTAGGAATGATGCTCCTAGTGTCGGGCTTGGCGTATGGAATTACGGGTTGGGGAACTAACTGGCTGGCAATCAAGATGTTGTTTCGCCCGTATAATGCCATTAAATTTCCTTTTTTTAAATTCAATGTGCCTTTTACGCCCGGCGTAGTTGCCAAAAACAAAGGGCGATTTGCCAAAAGTATGGGGCGTTTTTTGGGGGATAAATTATTGAATCAAGAAAACCTCCAAGATAGTTTTGCCCGCAACCAACCCAAAATGCAAACCGGCTTGCAAGCGATGTTGGCAGGCGATAATTATGCCTTTTTGCAAAAAATACTAGCCGAAAATCAGACCAAAATTGCCCAACAAATTACCACCGCATTGGATAAGTATTTGACTGATAATCAGGAACTTATACCACAAAGATTACAAAAATTATTGCAAGAAAATCAGGCTTGGCAATTGGGTAACTTGAATACCGAAAAATGGGAAAACAGCTTGCAAAACTTTTTGCAAAGCGAAAAATTGAAAACTCAAATCGGCGATTTTGTCAGTCGGGAGATTCTCAAACTTACCCAAAATAAACAAACACTCCGGGAAATATTGACTTTTGATTTTTTGGAAAATTTACCGACTCAATTGGCAAAACTTTTACAAAAAGAACTGCAAAAACTGGAAGGCGAGCTTACGATTGAAAATATTTTGAAACTCATCAATTGGCAAAATCTGGAAAAACGGGTAGATGATTGGTTGGACAATAATTTGGAAGAAATTTTAAACGCCGAACAAGAAGAACAATTCAAAGACCAGATTTTTGTGTTTTTGCGAGATAAACTCCAAAGTGAAGAAATCAAGGCAAAGATTTTTGAGTTTTTGAACAAAAGACTCAATTCGGAACTTGCGCCCAATCAAAAAATCCGCGATATTCTCGGCGGGCGTTTGTTGGAGTTGATTGAGAGCAATTTGAGTCAAATTTTGCAAAGAGTGATTCAATTGGGAATGGAATGGCTCAAAAAAAACAAAGAAAAAATCGCCAACCAAATCTATGATGATGCCTACGAGCAAAACGCGCTGGTATGGACTTATCGCAACTCGATTTTCAATACTTCTTATCATTTGATTGAGGAGGGAATTCCGACCTTTTTCAACAAAGAATTTGCGAGTTTGCAAACGGCTATTAAGCTGAAAATCAATGACTTAGGCGAAACATCTCTGAGTGCAATGGAGATTCCTGCTCTCAATGCCGAGAGCCTGCGCGAGCGCATTGACCAAATTTTGCAAAATCCGCAATTGATTCGCAAAACTCGCCAATTGACCAATCTTTTGCTTGAGGAGCGTATTTTCAAAATTCGCCTCAATACCCTGATTGCCGATGATGCCAAGACTTTGTTGGAGCATTTGCAAGAATTGCTCAATCCTGAAATATCGCTGATTACCAAGCACTTACGCCAGCAAATCCAAGACGATACCAAAACTTATTACCTTAGCCAAGCCTTTGGCGAGGTGTTGAACAGTTTGGCGCATCGCAATTTGTTTTCGGTTCAGGTAGCTACTTTGTTTCAAAGAATTGAAGACCCGGATTTGATTCAATTCAGTCAAAAAATCGGCGCATTTCTCACCCAATCATCGGCTTTTGCTCAGGGGCAAAGCGAATTGGTCAAGCAAGGCTTTAACTACCTGAAAAACAGCCGATTAGATGAATTATTGGACATCGCCACCTTGAGTGAAGACTTGGGCAAGGCATTGCAAAGTATCTTAGCCGAGCCGGAGTTTCGCCAGACTTTTCAAGCAGAATTGACAGATTTTTTTGCCCAAAACTTGGCAAATCTCAACGAAAATCTGCACCCCGAAACCAAGGATTTTGTCGTCAAAACCGCCTCCGAAGCCATTTTTGGGGCTTTGGCGCACAATATTCTTAGCTTGATTAATACCCTAGATTTCAAAGGAATTGTGGAGCGCGAAATTGCGGCGATGCACGCCAAAGAACTCGAAGACCTCTTTTATGGCTTTGCGCGGCGTTACTTTACCTACTTGATTGGCTACGGCTTCATCTTTGGGATTATCTTTGGCTGGGCGATTGATTTTGGCATCTTGGGTTTGTTTTTGTTGTTGAGAAAGTAAATGGTTGATTATCAGATATTTATATGTGCTCTTAGCCTACTTGTATGCGTGCTAGGCGCATTTGGAAACGCGCAAGTACGCTCTGCTTGGTTTGGAAACCAAGTAGATGGAGGTATATGACTCAATCAACTTCGGCAAAGTTTAAAACTTTGCCGAAGTTTCGAGAATCTAAAATTTAGGAAATTGAAAATCAGGGTATTGTATCAGCACACTAGAACATTTTATAATTTGTCTGCCTCTGGCTGATTAACACATTACTGATCAAATTTCTTCTAAAAAAGTTAGGGGATTTGTTTTCATATTATCTCCAACAGTTAAAACTGAAAATAAATAAACGGCTGAACCTCCGCGCTTTGTAATTGCAAGATGGTTTGTACGACCAAAACCAGAATAATTGCCTTGGCATAAATGGGCAAAGTGCCAAAATATTGCTGGGCTTGGCGTTTGTCGGTTTCCGCCACAAAATGCAAGAAATAGCCAATTATCATCAACAAAAACAACAAACCGCGCGTCTCGATAAATGGTAAAAAATATGCCCAATCTAAATGAAAAACCATTCGATTGATGGATTGCCAAGCCAAATCAAAGCTCTCAGCTCGGAAAAATATCCACAAAAAACAAACATAATGAAAGGTGATGATCCAACCCAAAGGCGTAAGAAAATTCTGATTCCATTGCAAATCTCGGGCGGTTTGGCTAAATATTTTATGCACAAATAAAGCAATGCCGTGCATTGCGCCCCAAAATACAAACTTCCAATCGGCTCCGTGCCACAAGCCACCAATGAGCATCGTCAAAAACAAAAAAAGCCATTGTTTTTCTTCGCCTTTGCGGTTGCCGCCCATTGGAATATAAATATAATCGCGCAACCAACTCGATAAAGATATGTGCCAACGCCGCCAGAACTCGGTGATATCCAAGGAGTTATACGGGCTGCGGAAGTTTTCCATCAAACGGAAGCCCATAATTAAGGCAATGCCGATAGCCATATCCGAGTAGCCCGAAAAATCGCAATAAATCTGCAAAGCATAGCCGTACATTGCCATCAAATTTTCAAAACCTGAGTAATTATTGGGGTTTTTATACACCAAATCTACATATTGAGCAATATAGTCGGCAATGATGGCTTTTTTGATTAAACCCTTGATTATCAGGAAGATACCTTCACCAATTTGCGCGCGCCGCAATACAATGGTCTGGTGAATTTGCGGCAAAAAATCGGAAGCTCTTACAATCGGACCTGCCACCAATTGCGGAAAATAACTCAAATAAAAGGCAAAATCCCATACATTGCGACAAGGTTCTATTTTGCGCCAATAGACATCAATTACATAACTGATAGTCTGAAAAGTATAAAATGAAATGCCAATTGGTAAAAAAATATCCAATTTTTGAAAATCGGCACTGACCAAATAATACAAATTTGCCAACAAAAAATTGGTATATTTAAAATAAATCAAAAACGAAACATTCAGCACCGTTGAGAATATCATCAACCAAGTGCGCCTTTGGTGGCTCGCGGTTTGGTGGATATAAATAGCCCAGTAATAATTGAAAATCGTACAAAAAACCAGCAACAGCACATACACGCCACTGGATTTGTAATAAAAATAAAAACTAAAAATAGTTACAAACAAAATGCGCGCGCGCTGGTGATTGTAAATAAAAGCATAAATGGCAATCAGAACCGTAAACAACGCCAAAAACAAACCACTGTTAAACAACAAGGGTTCTTTGGGATTGTAGAGTAAAGTTTGCCAAATTTTTTCGAGGACGTACACTTTTTGAAATTAGGAATTAGAAATTAGGAATTATATAAATGATTGATTATCAGATAATTAACTCAACTCAATTCATTTTTTATTCATTCGGGTTTGAAGTTAGTGGTTTTTTTCAAACTGTGGAATTTTAGACTGAATAATTGAAGTTGTATTTCATATAAATTGCTGATTATCAATTACTTAACAATAAATTTAAGAATCCTTAAAAAATACTATGGCAAGTCGGTAATTCCTGAGCCGTTGCTTGTCCACCCAAGGCGGAAGCAACCATTACCGACCAAGACGTTAAAATCCCTGAAGAACCAAAGTCTTTTGCTGTCTTTCATCAAACTTCACTCGCCAAAAGGCAATAAATTGTTATAGCATAGCAAAAGCGAGTTACAGTTGTCTAATGTTTTTTGACATTTAACGAGTAAAACCCACTACATACCGAATAGTTGAGCTAAATTTGCTTTGAATGCGTTAATCTTACAAAATAACTCTTGGTAAAAAACGTATTTAACATAGACAATGCCAAATAAAATCACTTTTTTTGAACAAAAAATCATACACTTAGTATCTTGATTAGCATTGTTTTTGATTACTTACTTACACACATCTTTACATCATCCTTTGGCTAGGAATAAATCACCCAAGTAATTGATAATCAAAATTCTACAACAAAAGGTATTGAGCAAATATTGTTAAAATAGTGCTGGTAAATTGATGAGTGAATTGATTTTTTATATTCAATTGAGGGTAATTAATATTTGATTTGATGGATAAGGAATTTATAAACCGAAAAAAATATGTTTTAAAGCATTGACAATCAATCGATTATGTTTTTTTGTAACCGGTTTATTTGCAGTCATTAGAGCAGTTTTGTTGTGGATTAAAAATAAGGTGTTAGAGAAAAAACAAAGTCTTAGCGTGTATCTAAATTAAGCAAAAATAAATTAGTTTTTCATTTTAATCTTAAAGTTGTTTTTATAACTATGTCAGAAGTACAAACTGAAATCGCAAAAAAACGCAAAAATCAACCCGGCGATGTCCGCAATCCCGGTACTAAAGATTATAGTGTAATTTTGGGACATTTAATTAACTATAAACACCAATTAGTTACCGAAAAAGACGAACAAAAAATAGGTGATTTCATCGCCCGCATTGCCCAAAAATTGATAGAACTGGGTTTTGAAGACCCTGCACATAAGCTCAAAGCTCGACTTGGGAGGCGAAAAGCCGGAAAGTATCAAGACATCACCCTCAAAAAAAAGCAAGATGCCATTGATACTGCCGCCAAATACTGGCAAAAAGGCTACGAAATCAACGAAAAAGCCAAGCAAGAACGCAAAGAAGAAAAGAAGAAACGTAGCACCGAAGAAGGAAAATCGGCAAGTTAGCCTTGAAATAATAGGCTGATTGTTCCATTAAGCTACATTGAAATCATTGACAATCAATAGTTTATCTTGTAAAATAAAGATTAAGCTCTCGCAGATGCAGGTGTCTGCGAGAGCTTGGTTTTTATACAACACTTCGGATATTTTTTATAAGTAATTGATAATCAATTACTTACAAAAACTATCCGAAGATTTGATTCAAAAAAAACCTTGAATTGTTCTCAAATATAAATCTAATTTTCCAGCTCAGGCAAATTGTCAATATCCAGTATAACGCAAAAAACTGTGTTTTGCCACCGCATAGCCACCAATTATTAGATACTCAACTTGATTAGCGTTGAGCAACTCGATAAACTTTCTGAAACTCGCTTGCATATTTTTTTAATTCAGGTTTTAGCCAAATAATTTGTTCACGTATCAACTCCAAAGCCTCAATCCTCTCTTGTGGAGTTTTGGTAAGCCAATAAATATAAGGCTTGGATTCTTCGCCAAATTTGACTCTGCGAATGATTTTTTCCATTGTAATTTAGGTTTTAACAAATATATGAAATTCTGAATTTGTTTGTATTCAAAACGATAAGGGATATCGGAAAAATAACTTATTACCCTAAAAACAATCTCCAATTTATTCTTCCCTTAATCCAAAAAACCTAAATTGCACTCAAATTTAAAGCGTAAATAAATTTATTACATAACTAACTGATAATCAAATAGTTATGAAATTTTAATTTCAAAATTCGAAAATTCAAAAATCTCAAAATATGGCAACCCTAACCCAATCGCTTATCAAATTTGACCGCAAGACCTACGATGATGAATTGCTGGTAACTTTATATAAAGAATTGACCAAACCGCGCTTGTTTGAAGAAAAAATGCTGGTTTTATTGCGCCAAGGCAAGATTAGTAAATGGTTTTCGGGCATTGGGCAAGAAGCGATTTCGGTCGGGGCAACTTTGGCTTTGGAATCAAGCGATTACATCTTTCCGATGCACCGCAATTTGGGCGTTTTTACGGCGCGCGGAATGGATTTATTTCAATTATTTACTCAATTTCAGGGCAAAATGACGGGCTTTTCCAAAGGGCGCGAGCGTTCTTTTCATTTTGGCTCTAACCCGCACCACATTGTGGGAATGATTTCGCACCTTGGTCCGCAAATGTCGCTTGCCAATGGGGTGGGGCTTGCCGAAAAACTCAGCCAAACCAAAGGCGTAGCTTTGGCATTTACCGGTGATGGGGCTACCAGTCAGGGCGAATTTCACGAGGCTTTAAATGTGGCGGCAGTTTGGGATTTGCCGGTTATTTTTGTGATTGAAAACAATGCTTATGGACTTTCTACCCCGATTTCGGAGCAGTATAAGTGCAAAGACTTGATAGACAGAGCTTTAGGCTACGGAATGGAAGGCGTACAAATTGATGGCAACAATATTTTGGAAGTTTATACCACCATTCACAAATACGCCGATGATTTGCGCTACAATCCGCGCCCGATTTTGATTGAAGCAATGACCTTTCGAATGCGCGGACACGAGGAGGCTTCGGGAACTAAGTATGTGCCTCAATATTTGTTTGATGAGTGGGGAATGAAAGACCCCGTAGGCAATTATGAAAATTATTTGCTAAAAATTGGCGTTTTGACCGATAAAATGGTGGCAGATTTCAAAGAGCAATTCCGCGAAGAACTCAACATAATGCTCGACCGCGCTTTTCAAGTGCCGGATATTGAATCCGGCAAACCCAGTTTCTAGCGAAAAACGCTTGATTGATGCCATATCGGACGGCTTGCGCCAAAGTATGGAGCGATTCCCCAATTTAGTGTTGATGGGGCAAGACATTGCCGAGTACGGCGGAGTTTTCAAAATCACGCAAGGTTTTGTGGATTTATTTGGCAAAGAGCGCGTGCGAAACACGCCTTTGTGCGAGTCGGCGATTGTGGGTGCAGGTTTGGGCTTATCCATCAAAGGCTACAAAGCGATGGTGGAGATGCAATTTGCCGATTTTGTTACCTGCGGTTTCAATCAGATAATCAACAACTTAGCCAAAATGTACTGGCGTTGGGGGCAAAATGCCGATGTAGTCGTGCGGATGCCTACGGGCGCGGGCGTAGGCGCGGGTCCTTTTCATTCGCAGTCGAATGAAGCTTGGTTTTTTCATACGCCGGGCTTAAAAGTAGTCTATCCGTCCAATCCGTTTGATGCCAAAGGTTTGTTGTGCGCCGCCATTGCAGACCCCAATCCGGTGATGTTTTTTGAGCATAAATATTTGTATCGCTCCGTGTTGGGCGATGTACCCGATGATTATTATACCCTGCCCATTGGCAAGGCAAATATTGCGGAAGAAGGCGACGAAGCTACGATTGTTACCTACGGAATGGGCGTTCATTGGACAAAAAATGCGGTGGAAGAACTCAATTTACAAGGCAAAGTAGAAATTGTCGATTTACGGACGCTGCTACCTTGGGACAAAGAAACCGTCGAAGCATCAGTACGTAAAACCGGCAAAGTCTTGGTTTGCCACGAAGATACTTTAACTGGCGGTATCGCGGGCGAAATTGCCGCTTGGATTGCCGAACATTGCTTTCAATACTTAGATGCGCCCGTGATGCGCGAAGCAAGTTTGGATACTGCCGTGCCTTTTGCCATTCCTTTGGAGCAAAACTTCTTGCCAAAAACAAGAATCAAAGAAAAACTGGCAAAGTTGTTGAGCTTTTGAAGATAAATTGATAATTATTCATAACTAATTGATAATCAATTAGTTATTATTTTTTTTAAAATCTTCCTATTTTTTTCAGAAAAATTGTAACACAGGCGATTTTGCCGACACACACAAGCGGCTTCAGACTACATCTAAGCCAAATAACTCCTCTAAAGATGACGAGAACTTTAATGGATTAATGATTTGATAATCAGGAGTTTATACAATGCTCAATACACGTCTATTACTTGTTTTATGATTTTATTTTATACCCAAAATATTGAAGCCTCAACTGCCACGTTGAGCGAAGAAGAATCAAACCATTGCCTCAAAGTACTGCGCAAAAAAATGGGAGATATTGTGCATTTTACCGATGGCAAAGGCAAACTCTACCAAGCCAAAATCATCAACAACCACCCCAAACAATGCCAACTGCAAATCATAGATGTACTTACCGACTTGCCCCGCCGAGCTTTTCATCTGCACTTGGCTATTGCCCCCACCAAAAACATTGAACGAATGGAATGGCTGCTTGAAAAACTGGTGGAAATAGGCATTGATGAAATAAGTTTTTTGCATTGCGAACATTCAGAACGTAAGCAATTGAATATCAGCAGGTTAGAAAAAATTGCCCAAAGTGCTATGAAACAATCTCTCAACCTGCATCTGCCCATTATTCAGCCTCTCCAAAAATATGGCAACTTTATCAATGCCATAACCGCCCAGCAAAAATTCATAGCTTATTTGCCCGAAACCACCCCGACTTTACTCAAACACCAATTTGAACCGGCTACCGGTTATTGTCTATTGATAGGTCCCGAAGGCGATTTTTCGCCCCAAGAAGTAAAAATGGCTTTGACCAAGGGCTTTGTACCTGTCAGTTTGGGCTCAGCTCGCCTACGCACCGAGACTGCCGGATTGGTAGCTTGCCATACCATTCACTTACTTTATCAATAGTTATCCCCGATAAGTATTTTTTAATAAATCATAAGTATTTGATAATCAATTAGTTATGTGTATTTTTTCAATTAATAACTTCAAAAAATATCCTCAAGATTAGCTTTTTTAAAAATAAATGATTTCCTTACCATTGCCTTGCGTTGTTTCATTCTAAAAAATTATTGCTCATCTGATAGTTTCATCTGTATATCTCAATTAAGGTGCTGATTTTGAGCAACTTACTTAGGATTTTTATAAAACAAAAAAGTAAAACTGTTAAAATCAATGCTTTAGAAGCTGTTTTAAAATAGGATTAATCAATATTTTCAATACTTCGGACAGTTTTTGTAAGTGATTGATAATCAAAAAGTTACAGCAATTCCCACTGTAGAAATTTTAAACGAATGTTTGATTTTTTAAGAATATGTAAAAATAGGTTTTCTGTAACTAATTGATAATGAGTTGATTATAAATAAACTCTTTTTACAACTTTCTTTTTTCTTGATAAAAAAGAAACAACGAAACC
>JALONJ010000563.1 GCA_025455045.1 Microscillaceae bacterium
GGAACTTTGTGGGCTTTTTTCGCTTTTAGATAATTATAATTTGTTGATTTTCAATTAATTACAGAAATATTTTAAGACATAGCAATTTAACAAAGTTCCTTACAGGATGACGACTTGGGGGGATTTTAGATTGTTTTTTAATGATTAATTTTTTGTACTTTTTCAATATTTCTCAAAATACTCACGTTAGTTTAGCTAAGCGGAATGAAAAAAAATTACTTGATTTTGAGTCTATTTATGCTCCTGACTACTTCATTGGGGGCGCAAACCAACAAAGAAATCACCGAAAGAGAGCAGTTTTGGCTGGGTTATTTCAATCAAATGCGGTTCTCGAAGCATTGGGGGTTGTGGACAGACTTGCATTTTCGAACCAATAATTTTATGTCGGAGGTGAGTTTACTTTTTTACCGCGTGGGTATGAGTTATTACCTCAAAGACAATTTGCGAGTGATGGCAGGCTACTCGTATGTACATCATTTTCCTTCGGATGGCGGCGGCGTGCCTTACCCTGAACACCGCCCTTGGCAACAAATTTGGTGGAATCAAAAATACAACGGCTACACAACCCTCCAATGGCTGCGCCTAGAACAGCGATACAACCGCATCGTACAAGATGGCAAACTAACCAGTGAGTATCGATTTAATCACCGCCTTCGGTATAATTTTGCTTTAAATGTACCCTTGACCGCCAAAGAGCTAAAGCCCAAAACGCTTTCTTTTGTCTTGCAGGACGAGATTTTTATCAATATGGGCAAAGAAATCAAATACAATTATTTTGACCAAAATCGTTTTTTTGTGGGTTTGGGTTATCAAATTGATACACATTTGAGTTGCCAAATCGGATATATGAATGTATTTCAACAACGCGCCTCCGGCAATCAGTTTTATGATACGCATACCTTGCGGTTTTTTGTATTTCATAATTTGGATTTGCGAAAAAAAGAAGAAGCCAAATAGGAAGCGCAAAAGTTGATGATTAGGAATTGTTTAAAAATAAAGTAAACTTTTTTAAAACGTAATCAATTGAAAATCAGGTAATTAAATAATTCCTAATTCCTTATTTACCAGAGGTAAAACCCGATTAATTTTTAGATTTTACAAATACAGGTTTATTTTGAAGATTCGTAATTTTTATTTCATTGTTAGTACTAATCAAGTATCATTTTTAAATAATCATTAGCCAAACAATGAAAACTCACCTTTTCTCGTCTATCCTTTGGTTTATCCTCAGTTGTGGCTCGCTATATGCGCAAAACGATTTAATTGGTACGTGGCGAGGGGCAATTACAATTATCGGGCAAGACTTGAAGATTTTGGTGCATTTTGCAACTGATAATCAACAACTTACCGCCAAAATTGACATTCCGCAACAAATGGCAAAAGGGATTCCTTTGCAGCATATTGTCTATAATACCCCCAAAATCAGTTTTGAATTGGTAGCCGGTACTGCGCCCACTGCCAAATTTGCAGGTGAAAAAAACGGCAATGAAATTCAAGGAAAATTTACGCAAGCGACTTATGAAGGCACTTTTAAACTTCAAAAAGGCGAACCAAACACCGAGGAAGTCCAGCGAAAAGAGCCTGTACCTTACCAAGTCGAAAATGTCAGTTTTCAAAATGGTGAAACCACTTTTGGGGCAACCCTTACCTTACCACCTCACTCGGGCAAACATCCCGCGCTTGTGCTGATAACCGGCAGTGGACCGCAAGACCGCAACGAAGAAATTTTTGGTTTCAAAGCTTTTGAGATTGTAGCCGATTATTTTACTCGACAAGGTATAGCTGTTTTGCGCTATGACGATAGAGGAGTAGGCGAGACTAAGGGCGGTAAATCTATTTTAGAATCTACTTCCGAAGATTTTGCCTACGATGTATTGCAAGCCGTCGAGTATCTCAAAACTCGCCCCGAAATTGATGCCCAGCAAATAGGCTTGTATGGGCATAGCGAAGGGGGCATTGTAGCTCCACTGGCGGCAGTCAAAAACCCACAAATTGCCTTCATCATTTTATCTGTCGGAACCGGCGTAAAAGGTATTGAGATTTTGAACGAGCAAAAAAAACTGATTCTTGAGGCAAATGGGGCTAGTGCCGAAGTCATAGCCGAGGAATTGAAAATGAATGATTTGATTTATAAAACCGTCATAAGCAATCGCGGTTGGGAAAAATTGAACCAAAAACTTAGCGAAGACTTGGCAAAAGCTTTTCAACTCAAGGGTGAAGCATTGACAAAAGCCGTAGATGCCCAAATCACCAATTTGAAAACGCCTTGGTGGAAGTATTTTATGCAATACGACCCCGCCCCCACTTTGCGTAAGGTCAAATGCCCGGTTTTGTTGTTGTTTGGTGAATTGGATTTGCAAGTGCCACCTGCCCAGAGCGAACAAGTAATGTTAAATACCCTCAAAAAAGGCAAAAACAAAGATTATGAAAGTAAAACCTTTGCCAAAGCCAACCATTTGTTTCAAGAAGCCAAAACCGGCAACCCCAGCGAGTATGGCATCTTAAAAAAGGAGTTTGTCGAGGGCTACTTAGGATATATTGCGGAATGGCTGCGCAAAAGAATCAAAGTTGTGCCTTGATAAATTGAATTTGTTTAGGCTTGATTTGTAATAATTTGTCTCTAAAAAAGTGGTAGATAGTGTATTAAATATGTTGGTTTTCGCCACCAAATATGCTGTTTATATACTATATTTGGAGGCATTTTAGCAAAACTAAAGCCCATAAAATGCTCGGTAAAATAATCAAATCCAAATCGCAACAATCTCAATGAAACCCAAACAAATCATTATCGGCTTAGTAATTGGAGTGATGGCTGTCATTTTTGTTTATAATTTTTGGGGAGAGCAAGCGCCTGCCCCATCTCAATACACTGAGCAAATCAAACAAGCCCGCCTAGACAAAGAGCATTATTTGCGAACCTCCGAAAAGTCGCCCATCAAAAATCGCTCACAATTTAAAGGTTTGATTTATTACCCTCCCCAAGAAAAATACAAAGTAAACGCCCAACTCGAGAAACTCGCCAAGCAAGAGTTTATCGAAGTAAAGACTTCCAAAGATGAAACCGAAACTTATCAGAAATTTGCCTGGGCAAAGTTTGTCTTGAATGGGGGCAATCATCGGCTCTTAGTCCTCAAAAAACCGCGAATGCCCCAATTATTTATTGCCTTTACCGATGAAACCAGTGGCAAACAGACCTACGGCGGCGGTCGCTACCTCGACTTTCCGTACAAAGCCGGAGTGAACAGTTTGACAATTGATTTTAATTTAGCCTACAACCCTTATTGTGTGTATAATTATGACTACAGTTGCCCGCTCCCTCCCCAAGAAAATCATTTGTCAGTAGCCATCGAAGCCGGAGAAAAAACCGAAAATTGAAGCAGATTAGTATTTTCAATAGTTCGGGTAGTTTCTAGCTTTGGGTTATTTACTCTTTACCATTCTTCAAGAAAATTGTAACGCAGGCTGTCTAGCCTGCCCGTGTACATAAGTTTAGGTTTTGAATAAAGCTACGAATTTCCTGAAAATGGGCAAAGAATCTTTTTTCATTAATCGACTGATTATCAATATTTTAAATACAAATTATGGTTCTTCACCACTTTTCAGGAATTGCCTTTGGGAATTCCATTGAATTCTGAAAAGCTCTCGCTTTTCAGTGATTCTGAACATTACCAAGCAA
>JALONJ010000564.1 GCA_025455045.1 Microscillaceae bacterium
TTTCAATTAGGAAGTTAAAATGCTTGAACTCGAGCAAATTCGCTCTAAAAAAGCGGAAATTCTTAAGAAAACACCCAATTTTATATTGAATTACGATAGTAAATGGCTCATTTTAGTAAGAAAATTGTATCGTAAATAACTCATAATCAATTACTTATGTAAATTAAAAAAGTTTTACAGAGTTTTCAATAAAATGAACAAGTAAAATTTGATACTGTATTTATTTGTACTTACACGAGCGTTTCCCAACTTTTTTTCTGTAGGGAGATTAGCTGGGGGCAGGGGGCTTAGAAACTAGAAACTGTCCGAACTATTGTAAATTAGAATCTATTGCTTCTTCAAAATACCTCGTTGAAAAGAGCGTATCGGAAAAGAATCTACTTTGGGAACTTCGCCTTGCCCGCCGGTGGTTTTGGGCTGGTCGCTTCTGACCATTACATTTTCAAAATAGAGCGTATGATTCAGCAAACGATAAGTGGTAAAAATTTGCGACTTCTCCACTTTGAATACGCACAACAAAGTGTTATCGCTCCACTGGGCATCTAAAACAATGGAGTTTTTTTCATCAATCTGATACTTGCCTTTGTCGGCATTGCTTGCCAATAGCTCATAAGCGCGCTCTTGGCGGTTTTTGCCATCATCATACACTATTTTCCAAGTCCAACGCTGGGGCGATATTTTTTGAATATGTATCTCATTATCAATTACTTGCGAAACTCCCGAAGCGCTGTAAAGGCTCATTTTGCCCTTCCATACGCCCAGCCAATCTTCCGAAATTTTGATTTGTAAACTATCCGGCGTTTGCGCCCAACTAACCGACAAATGAGTCATTAATCCCAAAAGCAGAAAAATTAATTTATGATACATAGAAAAAATAAAATTAGTTAAGTACTTGATTATCAATTGATTGTGAACTGTTTTAAGTGTAAATTGGTTTTGCGCTAATTTTGATTTTGCAAATTATATTAACTGCCATTTCAGAAGGCTAAATTTTGAATTTGTAAAAACTTTCAAATGATTGAATATTTTATAATCAATTGATAATCAATTAGTTGTATTCAATAAATTTGCTGGTAAAGAATTTATATGTTTGAAACAGCAAATTTAAAAAATAAGTCGCAACAATTTTAAAGCAGTTTCTGAGGAATTAGGAATTATTTAATTACTTGATTTTCAATTAATTATGTTTTTTAAAATTTTAATTCATTTTGTAGTTATTCCTTAGTCAAATATTTTGATTTTGCCTCAAAAAAGCCTATTTTGTCCGAGAATTTAAACCTTTATTGCAAGAAAAGTCAAAAATTATGAAAAATAAGCCTTATTTTCAATTTTTTATCAAATTTCGAAGTCTTTTGTACGCCTTGCTTGTGCTTGGATTGGTGAGCAATTGTGGCGGAGGTAGCAAAATATCGGACAAGCACGTACAAATTCCGGCAGATGCTAGTTTTGTGGCTAGTATCAACCTCAAGAGTCTCAATCAAAAAGCCGGCAACTGGCGCGACATTTGGGACAAAGACTTTTTAAAAAGTTTTGATGTTCAAGAGCGAGACTTTGATAAATTTGCTTATGAGTTGCTTCATTCGGGCTTGGATCTCGAGCAAAAAGCCTATCTTTTTGGTAAAGTAGAAACCGATAAAGCCAATAATTATTATGCCCTTTCATTTTTGCTCAAAAACCCGAGCGATTTTGAAAAAGCCCTCACGGGTAGCGAAGCCAAACCCGCCATCAAAACGGCGGGGGAATTGAAATACGCCGTTTTTAAAAAAGATTTAGTCTTTTGGAAAAATAATTCCGGCTTGGTCATTGGCTATGAAGATGCTGAAAATATATCGGAAAACAAACTATTGGCGCAAGCCCAAAAACTATTTGCGCTCAAAACCGCCGAGTCACTGACTGCCAAAAATCAGGTGTTTAGAGATTTGGAAATTACCAACAAAGATTTTACAATGTGGTTCAACATTGCCCAATTGAGCCGACTTTCGGGCGAAATCGAGGGTTTCCGCAGTTTCAATTCGGCTACCAACGACTTGGTGAATATGCTGGAATATGGCACTTTTTCGCTCAATTTTGAAAACGGGCAAATAATCGGTGAGTCGATTACGCATTTGAACAAAGATTTGAGCAAAAAATACAAAGACTTGTTGCGTGATGGCATCAACGAAAAAGTGGTAAAAGGTGTGCCAATTCCTGCGCCCTCGTTGGTAGGCGGCTTTGGCTTGGGTATGAAAGGCTTGTACCAAATGATGAAGGACGATGAAAGCATCAAAAACTACGAAAGTATTGCCAACAATATGGGGCTGAGTACTCAAGAGTATTTTGAACTGTTTAGTGGTGATTTTATTGTTGCGGTGCGCAATTTAGATATTTCGAACTTTTTGTCTAATCCGAATCCTGAGTATGTGCTGGCATTGGGCATTGCCAACAAAAAGAATTTGGGCAAATTGATTAAAAATATCGAGAAAGAAGCCGGTGGAATGTTGGCTGAAAAAGGTGGGCATTATGTGATTCAAGCCGGTGATTATCAAATATTTTTGATTGAAAAAAATGATGCCTTATACATTACCAGTACCGAAAGTTTTAAAAATGATTTGATTTCGGGCAAAAATCAAATGGAAACCAAGTACAGTTCCTTAATGAAGGGCAATAGTTTTGCGGCGTTTTTCAACCTGCCCGAGCTTCTACGCCAAATTCCCGAAGATAATCTCGACTCAGCCGAGGGCAAGGCTTTTAATGAGTTTGTAAAACCCGAACTCGAGAGTTTTGATATGATGGCTGGCACGATTCGCAATTCGGAAATCAAAGGCAAGTCGAGCCTCAAATTCAAAACCAAAAGCAAAAACGCCCTAGTTATTTGGCTCAATATGACCAAAAAAATGGCAGAAGCCCAAAAAGCTCAAAAAAAATCGTTGAGTTTGAAATAAATCCTTGATAAAATCAAAAGCCTCTCAAAATCAAATCTGAGAGGTTTTTTTTATAAATACTTTATAATCAAATAGTTATGAAAAGTAATTTATCAAGTATTGGGCTTGTCGGACAAGTGCAACAGCAAATTTTGTATGGCTTTTTCCAATTCGGGCAGGGCTTCTTCGGGCATTGCCATATCAAGGTCGTGAATGTGCCAAAACTCGGTACGGTCTTCCCAATCCGAAAATTGGGCTTTCATTAGTTTGCGATGTTCGGACTCTTTGAGGGCAATAATCACTTGTGAAGATTGTAAATCAAGCAATTCCAATTTTTGCGGAAAACGGGGCTGGGTATGATGTATGCCTCTCGCCACTAACCCGGCAAGGGCAAATCTTGAGATTTCGCCTACATTCTGACTGCCCGGATTGAAGCCCCGCGAAATCGCCCGCCAAGCCAGATTTTGCTGTTCGGCTAAATGATTGAAATACAACTCGGCAAACCGACTGCGATAGTAATTGCCACTGCAAATAAATAAGACTTGTTGGTGCATAAAAAATCAGAATATTTGAACGTAAATATTTTGGTAATTGATTGATAATCAATATTTCCGGCTTTGCCGAGCAGACTTTCAATAGACAAAAATTCAATGACTATTTTTCTTTCTAATTTAACGTGAATATTTTGAAATATATTAAAAAAGTACAAAAAATTAAATTTTTAAAAAAATAATCCAAAATCCCCCAAGTCGTCATCCTGCGTGGAACT
>JALONJ010000125.1 GCA_025455045.1 Microscillaceae bacterium
ATTCCATCTAAACTTGGCTTGGTAAATCTGTTTCGCAAACAAATATCAGCCAAGTTTTTTTACTTTGTATGACCAACCACCAAATTTATTAGAATCAGAAAATTTGTTTGTTAAAATTGATGCAAACATCTGTAAATCAAGCACTTACAGAAATTTTCTTTGTAAAAACTAACTCAAAAATAGTCCATTTAAATACCAAGAACCCCAAGAAAATACTCACAAAAGACACGAAGAACTTGGGGCTTCTTTGCGCTCGACTTTGTAAACCTTGTGGTAAACTATACTGAATACATAAAGAGATTGAGCAAACTTTAGCGATTCAGCTCGCGCAAAACGGCGAGGGATTTTAGATTGTCAAAATTGGCAACGTGCAATTGATAAAAATCCAAGATATAATCAATCAAATCGCTCCTAACACCTGTCATTAGAATTACATTATCTAAATAATCAGCCTCAAGTAGTTGATTAAGGTGATATTTTAAAATTTCTACATGTTCTTCCGGCAAAAGAATTTTTTTGTGTTCGGTGATTTGCTCAAAAATGTCCTCTGCCGAAGAAGGCTCAAATCCAAAAAAACGAGTGAGCTTGAGCAAAAATACCAGATGAAAGTTTGGATTTGTAAAAGCTTGATTAT
The DNA here is from genome assembly GCA_025455045.1 of Microscillaceae bacterium. Taxonomy (GTDB): domain Bacteria; phylum Bacteroidota; class Bacteroidia; order Cytophagales; family Microscillaceae; genus JALONJ01. The sequence continues at coordinate 635 of JALONJ010000125.1, forward strand.
CAAATAGTTGGATAGAATCATTCAAAAAATTGAAAAGATAAGAATTGGCAGTTTCTTCTTTGAGTGTTTTGTGCAAAACTTCGGTTAAAAATAAAGCTGTAGTCGACTTGGCAATGTCAAAAGGAATGGTTTGAAACGGAAAGTTGCACTTTACCTCGGCAATGCGGTTGATTTGTGGGCGATTTTTGTGAAAATATACCACCAAATCGAGCAAGGTAAGCGGCTGATACAAAGCGATTTTGCCGGTTTTGGCTTTGGCAGAGCGCACACTATTGACTATGTAGGTCTGCAAACCCAATTCTTCGGTATATACTTTGACAATAATGGAACTTTCGCGGTATTTGAGGTAATTGATGACAATGCCTCGGGTTTTTTGCAACATAAATGTTAAGCTGTTTTTTCTAAATATTTGACCACATCTTATCTCCGGCAAATTACTTATATTTTTTTGTCATTCACCAAAGGTAAATCATAGTTTTGTGGTGGGTAATTTGGCAGAGGTGAGATACAGCAAAACATTGATGCAATTCCTCATCAGGGCTTGTGCCTAATTAGTTTGCGTTATATTTTACATAATCAACTCATTATCAGTGTATTAGCAAATTCTGTCTGTTGAGATAGAGGAGCTAGTGGGGCTAAATTAGCACCTCTACCCCACAATCATTTAGAAAAAACTATTGCCTTGCGCTCGCCAATACTTCCAGTCATTGATGGCTTGTTTGGTATAGAAATCAGCTTTGATTTCTTTGAGTTTGAGCAAACTTTCCGAAAACAAGTGGCTTGCGCCGGACTCAGATACCTTGACTCTAAAACTGTTTTTGTCATCAAAACTTACCGCCTCAACACTCACCAAAACCTCGTTGCCATCTCGATCTTGGACCTTCAGCTTGGCGGTAAAGGGAAAAGAAATGTTGTCGGACAAGTAACAGTCTCAAGCACTTTTTACTTCATAGCTTTCGTAGGTATCTACCAATATTGCATCTTGAATGCGCTGGTCGCGGGCTTCGTCAATGGGTGGTTTCATATATTTTTATAAGTAATTGATAATCAGGGGGTTAAAAATATTTTTAATGGTGATACGAAAATTCTATTAGCAAACATTCAATCGTACTCAATTATGTAGATTCTCGATTAATTGATATTTATAGGTGATATACAGCCATAAAATCTAACACTTCTTTTATACGAGCAAATAATGAAAATTTAGAATTGGCGGCGTGGACTTTTTCTCTATGGTAATTTACCCAATACAAAATTTCTCCCCAATGCACTATAGGTCTAAAACCTTTGTCAATATATTTATTCATCAGATTGACTCTTTGCTCAACCAACATTTTTTCCGAAAGTTTATCCAAGTTAGTCTCCTGTGGGCAATATGGCAAATCTCGATTGTCGAATATAATCAAATCATATTGTTGCACGGGAACAAATTTATTCAAATACCTTACCTCGGTTTTGTCAAACTTGAGACAATCGAACAAATACTTAACCTCCTCAATTTCGTCCTCTGATGGACATATAACCAGAATAGTTGGATTATGGCTTATGGTTTGTCTTTTTAAATCTTCAATATCTTGTAAAGAAATATCGGAATTTTCTAAATCAGAGATACTTATCTCACCTATTAAACTTAGCAGGCTCAGACGAAGGCGATTTTTGCGAATATTAGCTTCTTCATTTGTAATGATTTGATCCTTCTTTTGGTTTTTCAAATCATAAAATTGCCCTTGTAAAGCAATTAAAGAGTTATAAATCTGGGTACTTTTACCTAAGATATTGTGGCAAAATTCAAAATATTGCTCTATTTTATCATTAGCAATTATCGTTTTTAATTCATTCTGTATATTGCTGATAGTCATATAGTTAGTGTTTTACATTGAAAACTGATTTCTTTATTAACCCCAAATTTCTTGTCTTGGGCAATTGTTTGTAATTCAGAGATTTTGATTTAATTATAAAAGAAATCTTCTATTTGTTTGACTAAGTTTTTTAAATCATTCCATTTATCGCTATTGTCCATTTGCGAACAAATATATTTTGCAAATTTAACTTTTTTGAAGTTATCAACCTTCTTAAAAAATAATCTTAAAAAACTTTCATCTAATCCCTGATTTTTCAAATAATCTATTTCTGAAACATTAGAAGGGTTTTTTAAACGTACTTTATCTTCTCTATCAATTAGCCACCTTTTAGATTCTGCATATTGCCAATAATCTGGAAAAAGATGTTCCAATGAATAATTAAAATGATAATTATTTTCAAATACTCCTTTTTGATAAAGATCGATTAACCAAGCAGGTTTTGATAAAAGGAATATTTTAATTCTTTTCTGTTGAATAAAATCAATGTATTTAGGATATTTCGGTTTGTTATTGATGTTACATTCCAAATCACTTTTCATATCAATTGCAGGAGTATCGTGGTCAATAATTACTAATGCTTTAGAATTTTGACTTTCTCTGTCATGTATCCAACTCATAAGAATGTCTTTAACCCCATTTATTCCACTACCTGTATTTGTTGTATCTGTATGTACACTAACATCTTTCAAATCTTTTTCTGCAAAAATTTGGATGGCTTTCTCCAAAATTAGCTTATCTGTTTTTCCTTCTACAAAAATTGGATTTATTGACTTCTTAATTTGTTTTTGAAGTAAAGAACCTCTCAAATTAGGTACAACATCAAAAAATCCTTCCCCAAAAATGCTTTCATCAATATTACCAAATTCATCCATATAGGTATGCAATACTTCACCTTTCTTAAAATAATAGATGATGACTTTGTTATGTTCTAACTTACTATATCCCGAAGTTTCCAATACCAATTCTTGTAATTTCATTATTAGATACTCACTATGTGTTTCCAAAGCGAATTGCACACCAAAGGTTTTATGAGCATCTACAAACATCTCTGCGAGCATCGATTGAAACTTAGGGTGTAGGTTGGTTTCGGGTTCTTCGATGCAGATGAGGGTGTTGGGTTGGGCAGTTACACAAGTTAGGATAATAGGTAAAAGTTGGGAAATACCTAAGCCAAAGTCGGCGAGGTTTCTGCCTTCTGTATCCGCTTCCTCTTGTAATATCTTTAAGATAACCGAACCGCCATCTATTGGTTCAATTTTAATATCATAACCTATTTCAAATTTTCTCTTTTCTTTATCTATTGAGTTAGAAAGCCATTTTCGGATAAACTTTTGTATTTTCTCCAATTCTTGGCTTTCAGAATTGTAATTTTTTTGAAGTAGGTTCAATATAGTGCTTTCCAAAACATCATTTTGATTGGAAAAGGTAATGATACGTTCTTGTTTACCTCTGACTGCGGGGAGGTGGGTGAAAGTAATAAATTTTGTTAGTAAGTTTATGTATTTTATAATAATATACTCATAAATAGCTCTTCTTATGTCTAAACGAAGTAAATTATCTACAACATAATCTTCTGCCTCTAAACTAAACTCTGCTGAATATGTGTTCAAAGGATTTTCACCAATACTCTCACTTATTAAAAAACTATCTTTGAAGTTTTGAACCCATTTTCGTAAATCAATTGATTGTTCTTCAATTTTACTTTTTTTTAGTTGTTCTATGATAATATTTTTTTGAACTTGATAGATTACATCTTGCCGATATTGTTCACCAATTCCATCTTTTAATCTTTGTGATTTTTCTTTTTTAACTTGTTCAATATATTTTTGTTTAATTTCTTCAAAATCTACGAACCAAGTTTGCCTTTCTTCCCCCTCTTTCTTTTCATACAACTCCTTATTTAATCTATCTTTTTCATCTTCATCACTTGTTTGATTTATTAGTTGATTATAAGTATTTTCCAGTTCAATAATTTTCTGTTTGAGGCTTTGCTCTAATTTTTCTCTTTGTTCAGTTAAATTAGATTCTGCATTTTGTTCAATTTCATCAAATAAAATCTTTTCTTGTGCTTGATACAATTTTTCAATTGTAACAATCTTTTCCAATTGGTCATTAAATAGTTCTTTTATCAAATTTCCAAAATCAAAGTTTGATTCTGCAATACAATTGCCATTAAATTCAAGTACATAATGAGAATCTTTTTGAGAGATTTGAATAAATGCCTCTTTTGTATTCGCTAAAATTACAGAAGATGAGAGTATTCCATTATTTTTATCTTGCGTATAAGTATAACTGATAGAGGTTGTTAAACCCATAAAATTACCTTTGAACGTAAAGCCAATTTTATCATTTTCATTATGGTATCGATTTCTCACACTCTCAAAACTCCCTAAAATATGCCCACCGCTTTCAAAAGTTAATTTGGCAAGGTTATGCTTCTTAGCGTTCTCCTCCAGCAACATCAAAGCCTTGAATACCGAACTTTTGCCGGAGCTATTTGCTCCAGTAATAATTGTAATAGGGCGGATGTCTAATTGAGTGTCCTCAAATACCCGAAAGTTTTTTAAGCCTATTTGGGTGAGTTGCATAGTATTTTAGTTTTGGATAGTTAGTTTCACAAACCCCAAAGGCTTCCCCTGAGTAAGTATTTTGCGAGTTTTGGGAAAAGGCACATCGTCGTTGTAAGATTTGTAACGGAGTTTTCTTTTGAGGTCAAGCCAAGTTTTAGCATCCAATATATCTTCATTATTCTTGTCAGTTCCTTTTGCCCAAGCTCCAGTCATAAAATCCCAACCTGCTCCGGCACTTATTCTTATAATACACTCATTATCAGGGCATTGCTGGAGTTGTTCCTCTAGTTCACTCAATATATTCACATATTCACCCAAGGCATCAGGCTCGCCTTCCTCATCCCAAAAATCAAGCTCATCACTTACTAAGCTTCTGGTATGTTCATTGATAGTTTTAAAGAGTTTATCCAAACTCAAATCTTCTATATTTTTGATGGGATATTTCTTTTCCTGTATTTGCTTTTTTAAGTTTTCAGGAATATGGATTTTGCCTTGCAAAGTCGTTTTAGCCGGAATACACTCTACAAAGCCGGTCTGCCCTTGCTTGATAGCCCAGCCATTGTTGAATTGATTGAGAATATTGCTTTGAATACAAATGGTGTTAATTTCTGTATTTGCCTGAAAATCAGATACTTGCAATAATCGTAAAAGATCGTGATTGGGGTCTTTGCCTAAATAGTGCTTCACAAGTTCGCCATCTTTGTATCGAAATCCATTTTTAGAGTCAAAACCCAAATTTCTTTTTTGCTGGGCAAATTGGGGTTTTTCCTTGATTAAATCATTCAAAATAATCGTTCGGATAGCACCCTTTAACGAACTACCCGGAATATAAGCCCCTTGTGTAGCTGATTGGATAAATTGCTTGATGGTTTGTTGTTGGCTAGGTGGCTTACCTACTACATTGATGATTTTACCGGCAACATCTTGGAGTTGAATATCCGATTTTTGTTCTTTGATGAATTTGTATAAATCCCCTTTTTTATCAATCAGATTGACCCATTCGTCCAAATTAGCCTTGCCGATAATCTCAAAAACTTTTTCATCATCTATAATGGCAATTTTGTTTTCTTTGGCAAAATAGACAAACTCGAAATTGCCTTGATATTCTTTGCCTGAGCCAATATGGAGAGGTGTGAGGGTTTGTAAAGTAATATTGGGCATAGTTTATATTTTTTTTAACTTTGAGGAACAAGAATAAAATAAAGTAAACAATTGAATTTATTAATTAATTGATAATCAATGTATTACATTAGCATATCAGCACATCTTATAATTAACTCATTACTAAGATTCGTTTGCTTTTTGTAAAATCAAATTTATAACGGCTTCATTCATTCTTATTCCGTTATTTTGAGCTTGCTCCAAAAAAGGTTTTACTTCGGTAATAATATGTTGTTGTTTGGCTTTTATCAAAACCCCAAAACTCCCTGTATAAGATATATTTTTGATAGAAGCATAATTACGAGCCAGTCTTTCATCAAGAATTACCAAATCTGCCTTAATTTCTTGAGCTAAGATGATGACTTCCGCTTCTCCTTTATCCAATTCAGTCTCGAGAATATTGAGGGCTTGAGTGTTTTTGACTTGTTGTATCACAATCCAATCCAACTGCTTTAAATCGGTATAAAAATCTTTTGCTTTGCCAGTTTCGATTTCTTCAAGTACACCTGTAGGAATAATAATTTGCTGATACAGTTTTTGTAGTATATCAAGCCTCTTCCACCCTAGAAATGTGATGATAGGAGTAGTATTTGATATGACTTTAAGCATTGGCTATATCATTACTTAAACTTTCTTCATTTATATCATTGAAAATACTTACTTGGTATTTGCCCAGTAAATCCAAAAAAGCAATGCGTGATATGCCTAAAATTTTTGCGGCTCTACCCGAAGATATTTTGCCTAATTCAAATAATTTGACCAATGCCAAAGTTTGCATTTCTTGGATAAATTCATCGCTCTGCATTTTTAAAGAAAATGCCAAATCAGCCGGAAAGTTTACACTAAATTGTTGTTGCATAGTGATATATCTTTAAATTAAAATAGGAAAAAATAAGGCTTGTCCATCTCTGAAAATAGGATGGGTAATATTTACTTTCATTTCTTCAAGTTTTTTATTTTCAGGTTTTAAATTTACGATTTTGCCTTTCAAATCACCTTTGGGAAAAATAGAACCTTCTTGAAACATATAAATCGAGCGTTTGCGAAGACTGATGTGGTTTTCATCAGCAGGCGAAGCCATCCAGCCACCACGTTTCATCAGATTGTAAGACACTACATTTAAGTCATTATTTTTCATAAGTTCCTCTTTGTGAGGACAATACAAAGAAATATTGGTGCAGTGTGAAGCATTTTCAGGTAAATTCAAGGTAATTTCTTTTCTTTCACTCTCAAACTGTCCATTGCCTACGTTTCTGTCTGTACCCAAGCCATTGTCGCCTAGCAGTTTCAAGCAACTTTCCACTTTCTTGATAGTAGTTTCTTCTTTGGCTTGAATGATAAAATATAACCCCGCCCCCTCCGCAAAATACAATCTATCAACATAGTAAGGTCGGGTGGGGTTTTCGGCATCTACAATGTGCGGAATTTGCACCCTTTCTTGAGTTTCGGATTGAAATATTTTGAGTTTCTCATTTCCTACAAATATTTCACTCAAAAAACTACCCTGAAAATGATTTTCAGGAAATGTTTGCTTTTTTACTAATAATTTTTCAAAATGACTTTTTCCGATAAACTGGATTTTCTTGACTTTTTTACGTTGTTTGCTTGCTTCTAAATCATTGATTTGCAGGCGATTATTGCTTTCTTGTTCTGCCTCTAAAAAATTAGGCTTGGGAAAAAAATATTCTTCGCCATAAAAGGGAAAAGCTGAGGATATTTGAAAATTCTCCAAAAAAGACTCAACCTTATCGGTAATTCCTAACTGCAAAGCACAAACCGCCAAAGCCGACTTCAAAGTATCGGAGTGCAATACATTGTCAGCAATGTCATAGTCTATCTTGCCTTTGGCAAGGTGCAAAGGCGCGGTAAATGAGAGTTTGAAAGTGGTGAATTGGGGCATATTTTTAAAATTCTAAAAGGTCATTAGGAACACCATAATTTTTTATATCAATGGGGGTTTCTATTTCGTTGCCTTGATAATAATTACGAGTTCTTTCTTTGATTTCGGTAATTTTAAAGCTGACTTGTCCGCTACCACGTGAGCCTGCCCCACCGAGATAATCATCTTGAATCATTTGTAAGCCTTTGAATAGATGTTCTAATAGTTCTTTTTCGCCAAAGGCTTTTTGTACTTTTGCTTCACTTTTTAAATGTTCATCATCAAATACATTCAAGACAATATTCAAGGAGAAAATAGCTCCCGCAGGCACACGTTCAAAAGTACGAGGCATTGCGGCGGAGGTAATTCTATCAATCACCACTTCAGTTTTTGTTTCTGTAAATGGCAAATCAGTAGGTTTACTTTCCAGATAATCTATGTTTACCAAACCTCCATCACGGAAGATAATTCTGGAAGGTCTTTGGGTAGCATTTCCGGGAGAGTTGCCAAAAAGTTGCGTAGTGATGTATTTGATGTCATCACTGCCTATCCATTCCACTTTACCCATTTTATTATATTTGATGTAGCCATAACTCACTTCCAAAAGTGAACGCATTTTTCCTTTGAGCGAGCTCCCCGGAATATAAGGTTGATTGGTCAGTGGATTTCGTATTACCATTTTATCAGGACCACCCACACCCAAAGCTGTATTAGTTCCCCCAATCAATAAGCCTGTAAGGGCTTTGATTTCACCATTAAGAATTATTTTTTTCTTCAATTGAAGTTTATTTGCTGTTTCAGTCATTATATTTCAGTTTTAAGGTTTAATAAAAATGTAAGAAAAGATTAAGAATCGCGCCCTCCTTCTGCTTTGTGGTAAGCCAAGATTGCCTCGAAAAACTCACAAAAACGTTTGAAACTATTAGCATCTGTTGAACCTTCTTTTTGGGTGGCTTTATGTGCTTCATTCATCACTTTTTTAAACTCGTCCATAGCTTGCCCACCCTTACGTTTAGCCGCATAAGCAATTTTTGGTTTAAGCAAAAGAAAAGAGGTTTCTTTATCGAAACCATTCTCAAATTTATTCTCCTTTTTGTTAATCTCAGAGCTTAATTCGATTCGTTTTACCTCTCCATAAACATTCCTGATTTGTGAGGTGGTCAAGCCATTTTTTGCCAAGTACCCTCCAAATTTTTCTGTAAAATCAATACAATCCATATTGATTTTTTCTGAAATCCATTTGGGGTCAAATGTACCATAGTTTACTGGAGGGTTATTTTGTTGATGTCCCCCACCACCTTTGTTTGTATAATTTTGTTGCGCCATATCTTTTAAAAGTTATAATTATATAAATATTTGATTATCAGTCATTTATGATTCATTAAAATCCTTCAAAAATTTGTGCTAATTTTATTTCAAAACCTACTATCACTTGTGAGGCGATAGAGCCGGTTTTGAGTTTTTGGTTTAGCTCATATACTTCCCCTTTCAAAAGGTATTGTTCCACCGTTTTTTGGTCGGTATCTATGAGCCAATACTCTTGGACTTGGTGTAGTGCATAGTCTGTCATCTTCACGCCTCTATCTCTTTCTTCGGTACTGTCGGAGAGTATCTCTATAATAAAATCGGGGGGCGGAAAAGCCGATTGTTTGGCTTCAAATAATTGACTTTTATCCTTTTTCCAAAAACAAATATCCGGTTCGTAATCATTGCGTGTACAGCGAATCATCACTTTTTCATAAGCGACTTCACCCAACTGCCTATCTAAAACATAAGGCAGTAAAAATCTAATCAGATTAGATGATGCCTTCCAATGTCTGCCATAGATAGGAGAATGATACAAAATTACTTCTCCTTCAATAAATTCTGCCTTGATGCCTTCATCGTGATCAGCCCAGAAGGCGTGTCGTTTTTCTTGCTCGGCCTGCCAGAGTGCTTCCAACTCTTTGATGATTTCGGGGAGGCGAGGTGAACGGCGTATAGGTTCTATCAGGTCTATCATATCTGTTAATTTTTTAGCCCAATTTAACTACTTTCTTCTGATTTTCCTCTGGTTCTATTTTCTAATTCTGCCCAGCGAGCCGCAAAAGCTAATAACTCGATAAAATAATACTTACTTATATTTTTTATAGGATTCCCTTGATAAGTATTACAGAAGATATTTGTTTTATACTGATTGACTTGTTCTTTGAGCATTTTTATTTCAATATCAGTCAAATTTTTACCTTTTACCCTATCTCTAAACCTTGCAAAGTCATACGCCAAGAGCCAACGCCAACTTTCTGTTTTTGGATTGTTTTTGTCTTGTTGCACTTTTCTTTGTAAGTTAAATGCCTGAATACGTTGTAAAATGCTGTTATTATTGGTTTTTGCTACAAACTCTTGCAATTGTTTTTTTAAGTCTTTTACTATTGGATATTCAAATTTCCAATGCAAAGGCATATTTTCATCAAAAAAACAAATCGAGTTTTTTTCCCAATCAGGGTCTTTTATGGGATTTGTTTTTTTCAATTCTTCTTTATCAGGAAATTGATGATTTTTAGATGCCTTTTCAAATTCTTCGGATTGTTTGGCGGCTTTGGCTATGGGGTATTTGGGTGGTACAACCGACATACCGCCCGAAATACCCAGTTTCTCATTTCCACAAGTCCACTTTTCAAAGTCTTTTTGGATTTGTTCGGCAAATTCAATCAAATAATCCCACCGCCCAATGATAAATAAGTCATCACCACCTGAATAAATAATTTGAGTGTATTCTTTAAAATTAGGATTATTTTCCCAAATCATATTCAAATATCCTTTGAAGAAATAGTCTAAACTACGGCTCAAAACGCTGTATTGGGCAAAGCTAGTCAAGCCACCCGCACTAAAAACTGCCCCCAAGCCATCTACATCCATTCGTAATATGCCGAGGCGTTTGTATTGAGGTTCTTTAAATTCATTGACATATTTACGGTTATCTTCTTCATCTTTTTGTCCGGCTAATTCAGAGAAGGTTTTAGGGGGATCAAATTCATAGCCTTTTTTATTTTTGACTTTGATAGTCGGATAATCGTTGCCACCATAAAATGAAAAAGTATAAGTATGAGGGCTATTAAGAAAATATGCTAGTAAATGGTCTTCAATTTTATTTATACAATGTATATGGATTGAATTGCCACCGAAATTGAGTTTGCTTAACTCTTTATCTGTCATAAAGCAATAATATACACCCAATTCACAAGGATTATAAAAATTAATAGATCGTGGATTTCCTATAATTTCAATAGGATTATGAGAAGAAACTAAAAATTCAAAATCTCGGAGTTCTTTACCCAATTCAATTTGTTCCTGAGTCGTCTTTTTGATTTTTTCCGCTCTGCTTGGGTCGTCTTTATCTACAGGGTATTTTTTTTCATTATCTTCAAACTCCTCGCCACTAATGGCATCCCTTTCTTGATTTCCGCCTACTTCAATGCCATTCTTCCCAAAAAAATCATCAAAATTATTTAAGATTTGATGTTTGAATTTCTGTTTTTGTTGGTTATTGATGACCTGCATCAAAACATCACGCACGGTATTTTGGTCTTCCGGTTTGGCTTCGGGATTGACAATTAGATTATGAGTTAAAATTGTTGCTTTTTTTATACTGACATAGCCTAGGCTAATCGAGAATGCAGTTTTATGGGTTTCATATACTTTTTGGGAAATGGTTTTCTCCAAATTGCCAATTTTTTGGATATTATCTTTTGTATTGGGGGCAATCAAATAAAACCCACCACCCGAAGCATAAATTATATTGGCACTAAATAGACCTAATTCTTTCAAAACCAGTTTTAATACACTATCCACCAACAATTGCAGATAAAAACTTCTGCCTTTGAGGTTTTTGGAGGCATCGGTGCTAATGATGTCATAAATAAAAGCCTGAATCCCCGAAACATCGCCTCCAATTAATAAAATAGGTTCAGATTCATTCTCATCTATATTTTGCAAACAAACCATAAAACCCGCTATGGATTTGATATAATCATAGAGGCTTACATCTTCTAAACCCTTTATTCCACAAGGTACATAACAAAAGTGCTTCTCTAACAAAGCCAAGCAGGTTTCGGCGAAGGCTTTGTTTTGAAAGTCTTTGATTTGCTTGTATTGTTCTGAAAAGTTATCAAAAACATCTTCGATAGCCCCTTTTTTATCTTTGTTAGGAAAATTAAACGGATTGAGGGTGAGTTCTCGAGGTTCAAAGTAATATCCCTGCTTAGGATTGCCAGCCAATCCATCAAAAATACTTCGAAGCTGTTTTTCATCTGATTTATGGGCACTTCCTCCACAAGTATAGGCTTGGGCTTTTTCAAACTTAGCTTGAAGATTTTCGACTATTTTCACTCCCGTTAAGGTTTTAAACTTATCTAATTGCGAAAATATATGAAGTAATATTTCTTTGAAGTCAATCATAGTTTATGATTTCGTTTTGAAAATAAAATGATTGGGTTTATATGATTACAATGATTTGAAAATCAATAAATTACAATTTTCAAATTATTTTTTTTACATTGCTTAAAACAAGGAGTAAATTTTTCAAAAGTCTTTTGGGTGCATTTCAAATTTACGTTTTAAGACCTCACCCCTGCCCTCTCCTCTGAGAGAGGGAATCTAAGGATTAAATTTGAAATGCACCCAGTCTTTTTCATTGTTTCTGTTATTTTGGTTTAGTCAAATATAGGCTTTTTTGGTCAAGAATGATTCAAATGATTGGTTTTTTATAATCGCTTGATTATCAATTACTTAATTAAATCTAATCATCCTTTTTAATTTTTATATAATTCAAATCTATGTTGGTAAATCAAAGTCTCTAAAATGCGACTGTAGAGAGCCATCTCGGAATTGGCGGCTTGGGCTATATCTCTCCTTTTATTGATTGAGCTACTAAAAGCCCCAAAATATAAGAAAAATGTTTTTTAGTTGCATCTACAGCATCTAACTTATCCAAAAGTAAAGCGATATATATATCTCTAGGATTAGGTATATTATTATCATTTGCATCTTTTTTGGGAATATAGTTGCGGTCATCAAAAATAATCAAATCTTTGTTTGGTAAAAGCAACAAAACATCAACAATTTTATCTGTTTGTGGGGGTGTGATTTTAATATGATGTAAATTTTTGGAAATTAAAAGCCTTTCTAGAAGTTATGATTTTATTATTGCTTTAAAAAAAGTATCTTAGCCCTTGT
>JALONJ010000565.1 GCA_025455045.1 Microscillaceae bacterium
GCTCTGAAGAATCTAAAGCGTTGATTATCAAGAGTTTCAGATTCTTCGCTTCGCTCAGAATCACTGAAATTGATAAATTTCAGAAAAAAAAATCTCATTTCTGAAAAGTGGTGAAGAACCATATATAATTAGCGAATAAACAGTACACGATAAATAAACCAACGATAGACAACAAACAAACCTATATCAAAACAATATGCAAGAAAACCCAAACCCAAATCCTGCTCCGACAAAAGGCTGGAGTTTAGCTGATAAACTGATTTTTCGGTTTTTATTCGTTTATTTTCTCATCTATGCCTTTTTATTTCCTTTTGATGTCATTCCCGGCATCGAACGATTGCTTCAATACAATGCAATGTTTTGGGATGCTTTGGTGCCTTGGGTGGGCAAAAATATTCTGAATTTGAGTTATCCCATTACCGTCAAGCCCAACGGGAGCGGCGACACGACTTACAATTATGTGCAAGTGCTGATTATCGCCGTTTTTGCTTTGACAATCAGTTTGATCTGGACAATCCTCGATCGCCGGAGGGCTACTTATAATCAGCTTTTTTATTGGTTTACGGTGCTTTTGCGCTACAATTTGGCATTTACGATGTTTGTTTACGGCTTTGCCAAAGTATTCAAAAGCCAATTCCCTTTTCCGCCTCTGTATCGGTTGCTTGAGCCTTATGGCGACTCATCGCCGATGGGTTTGTTGTGGACATTTATGGGTTATTCATATACTTACAATGTATTTACGGGCTTGGGCGAAGTAGTAGGCGGCTTTTTTTTGTTGTTTAGGCGCACTACCACGCTGGGGGCTTGTATTCTATTGGCAGTATTGGGCAATGTAGTGGTCATCAACTTTGCCTATGATGTGCCGGTCAAGTTGTACTCCGTGCATTTATTGTTGATGGCGTTCATCTTATCTTTGTTGGATTTACCTCGTTTGTTGGCATTTTTTGTTTTGAATGTCCCCACCCCACCTGCCGAAATGCCTTGGATCTCGAGGTTTAAAATCTTGAATTTCAGCCTATTAGCTATCAAGCTGGCAATTATTGGTTTTGTAAGCTACGCAATTGTCAGCCAAGCCATTGAGTCGGAAAAAAAATGGGGCGACAAAGCCCCCAAACCGCCTTTTTATGGTATTTATGAAGTCGAAACTTTTGTGATGAACCGCGATACCTTGCCCCCACTCATCACTGATGCCACGCGCTGGCGCAGATTGCTCATCAATCGCCAAAATGCGGCTACTGTAATGTTGATGAACGACAGCCTAAAGCGTTATAATTTCCAACCCAATTTGCAAAAGAAAACTTTTTTGGTTTATACCAATGATGCCGACTCTACCCAAAAATCAACTTTGACTTATACCGAACCTTTCAAAAATCAATTGGTTTTGCAAGGTATTTTGAAAAAAGATACTTTAAAAATTCATTTAAAAAAGACCGATTTGAAGAAATTTTTGCTGCTCAATCGCCCATTTAATTGGATTAATGAATATCCGTTTAATCGATAAATTGATTGATTGATTGATTGGGAGAAACGTCCCCTAGCCTGCCTTTGGCGGGGGAGTTTTTGATTGGTTGATTGGGAGAATTTAATGACTTATTGGTTGATTTGGAGAATTTTAATGACCCAAGAAAAAAAATCGGAACTCGAAACAATAAACTCGAGACTTCGCAAATTATCTTTTCATTATTTATTTCAATTTTTTTGTGATTAAATCCAATTTTTGCCTAATTTGCCGGTCAATCACAAAACTTATTTACTCCTATGAAAAAACTAATACCCCTCTTGGTGCTGGTCGGACTGTTGAACGCTTGTCAGGTTTCTGACGACTCACTGACCAGCCAAAATGAAGGCAGGCTATTTGCCAAAAACGAACTCGATGACCTCATTTGGCAACAAGTAAAACAAACCGGCGGCTTTAATTGGAACAAACAATCGGCTACCGTAGTTTGGAGTGCCTTGAAGCAATCGGACAATGTACTCTCTATTGGCTACAAACCCGCCCGCCAAAATGCCGACCTTAGTGCCACCATTCACCAAATTGATGTAAAATCAGCCGAATGGACACAAGCCCGCGAACAGGTGCTTCAATTGGTGTTTGAAGAAGAAAAAAAGAGCAATGCCAAACTCAAACTCACTGATTTAGAGGCTTTTAGCGAAGATGTATTGCCGGTTTTGAATTTGCGGGTTACTTCCGTGGCTACCGTTCAACGCCTGCGAGAGTCCAATTTGGTGCGCTATGCCGAGCCGATGGGCTACGAGCCACGGATGAGCGTACAGGATAAAAGCAGTAGTGGTTGTGGAGGGTATAACCCCGATTTTGGCTTGGTTGCCGGTTCAGATTTTAGCAATATCACCCCCGGTGCTAAGGCTTCTTGGAATCATCCTTTTCATAGCATTGCGCCAGCTTGGAACAAAAGCACCGGTAGTGGAGTCCGCCTTATGATTATTGATACCGGCGTAAGCCCCAACCAAGATAACTTTGGCACCCAATTTAATCAAGGTTCGTCCACCGGGCGAAGCATTGAGAAAATAGCGACTTTGCGCGAGTGGCGACTGTTTGGCGGCGGACCTTTGGAATCGCCCAATGATGTTTGTGGACACGGTACGGCAATGTCGGGAGCTTGTGCCGCCCCGCGCGGCACTGATGGCAATGCCGCCGGAATAGCCTATAATGCCAATTTGACGGTAGTAAGAGCGGCGGCTGATGTTTTTTTAGATGAATCGCGCGAGGTCAAAGGCGTTTCGGATGCATACATCTTAGCCGGCAATCGCTCTGATATACGCATTACCAGTATGTCTTTGGGGCGAATTACCTCTAGCTCACAAATTGCCGATGCTATACGCTATGCCTACAATATGGGCAAATTGATTTTTTGCGCCGGTGGTACTTCGTTTGGTTGGTCAGCCGGTTGGTTTGGGGTTATATTTCCGGCAACTATGAGCGAAGTAGTGGCGGTTACAGGTATCAAAGACAATTTTTCGCGTTGTTCGGAATGTCACGATGGTTCGGCAATTGACTTTGTAGTCGTAATGGAAAAAGCTAGTAATGGGCGCAAACCGCTCACAACGGCTATGTTTGACAACCAACCCGGCACGGTGGGTGGTTCTTCGGTAGCTACCGCACAAACTGCGGGAATGGCGGCTTTGGTATGGGCAAGATTTCCTACGCTCACCCGCGACCAAGTGTGGAACAAATTGATTGTATCGGCAAGCAACTATCCAAGCCGAAGCAGTACATTTGGTTGGGGCAGAATCAATGCCGATTTGGCTACTAATTGATAATAATCTTTGTGGTAAAATTGTAAAGCAGGCTGTTTGTAAGGAATTGAATGGTGTGTAATGTAGCGGGGGTAGTTTTTTTAATTTGTTGTCGTTAAATTGCATTTAATTTACTGATAATCAGTCATTTACGAGCTATTTGCTTTGCAAAAGAGGTATCATTGATATTATTTAAAATTAGAATTGGGTGAAAAAAATATAAAATAAATTTTACTTTCCGTCTTTGAGATAAACACCTGATTATCAATTATTTACAACTAATACTGTCAAATTTACCACAAAGTTCACAAAGGTAATCACAAAGAAGCACCAAGGTCTTGGTGGACTTTGTGGGTATTTTCTTGGTGTTCTTGGTGTTTAAATAGTTTATGCTTGCCTTAGCT
>JALONJ010000566.1 GCA_025455045.1 Microscillaceae bacterium
AAAAGGCAAATTCTTAAAATAAATAATTAAAATTTGATCCTGTATTTATTTAAACTTATACAAATTTTCTCCATCTTTTTTCTGTAGGGAGATTAGCCCGGAAAGGGGAGGCGTTTGGGGTGGGGGGGTATTCAGAACTTAACAACCCTACGGGGGCAGGGGCCTAGAAACCAGCAACTGTCCAAACTATTGACCAACGAACTTTTAAATTTTTGCGGGTTTATCAGGTAATTTTGACACCAACAACTCGTAGTATCAATGGTTGTTGGTGTCGAAAAATGCTTGAAAATGGCAGTATTTAAAAGCTAAACGGCATTAATTTACGCACCAACAACGGCGAAAAAAACTAACAAACTTGGCTTAACTGCATTTGAACAACAATCAGTTTACTCAATTTCCAAACCATTTGGCGGGCAATCAAATCAATCAAATTTCGCCGGAAATTGCTCATTTTAGCACCTTACACTCTCTTGATTTAGAAAATAACCAAATCAATGCCTGGTCGATGGGTGCATTTCAAATTTACTACCTATCACCCTCGCCGATTGAATTTTATCAATTGAAGAATTTGGAATTATTAAATTTGAAAAAGAATAAAATTACCGGCATTTCGCCCGAAATCAAACAACTCGACCAACTCCGCGACCTCAATTTGCTCCATAATCCTTTGCCCGAAACCGAAAAAAGGTAATTGAAAAATATGCGTATCCGTCTAGAGATTAAATTATAATTGATTGATAATGAGTAGGTTAGGGTTTAGGAGTTAAAAATTAATCCTTCGTTTTTTGCATTAGATTAATTTAATGTTACCTTTATGTTAATTTAAAATTAATTTAAGGTGATTGCAAAATGTCGAGACAATTATTAAAAAAAGCTTGGGGAGTATTTTGGGTTCTACTGGGTTTAGGAATGCCACTGAATGCCCAAAAACTCAATGATATAAGTTGGAATGTGGGCTATGTAGTGCTGAATAATCACGATACCTTGGCAGGCAAGCTGTATTTTGCTCGACAAGCTGATTTTGTTTATTTCTGGGGAAAAAAAGGTTTTAAAATTTACCACTTACAAAACCTAAAGCATTTTGCGTTTTTTGACCAACAACTCAACCTCAAACGATATTTTGCCCAATATGCCACTTCACGCGCCAAAAATCAAGTCTTTGAGCAAATTGTGCAAGGCAAATTTACTTTGCTAAAAGAAGTCAGAAAGCTCTACGGCTATGCCAATGATTGTTATTCAGAATATTTTGCGGGAGTAAATCGCTACTGGGTTTGGGATGGAAAAAAGCTGGTTGTTGTGGCAAAGTTTAGAAAACAAATCCGCGACCTTGCTCGAAAAAATCATTTAAAAATAAAACCCATTACTGCCAAAAATCGGCAATTTGGGCATATTCAATGGATAAATGCGCTTAATCAAGCATTATCGGACTCGCCTTTTCAAATATCCATTCGTTGATAGCTTGAATAATTGCCACCATTTCTCGCAAATCATTGATTAAATAGCTAGGGCTTTCGGCTTGTAATTCTTGGGTAGAGCTTGAGCCGCCGGTAATGCCAATCACATATTTGCAACCGGCATTTTTGCCTTGTTGCACATCTACAAAAGTGTCGCCGACTTTTACAACTGCCTCAATATCAGTGATTTGAGTGAGTTGCATTGCCTTAAAAATCATATCGGGGTAGGGGCGACCTTGCGCTACTTCGTCCGAAGTTACACTCCCATCTATTTTATCTTGCCAGCCCAAACGGGTAATGATGGTATTGGCAATATCGCGGCTAAAGCCGGTATCGAGGGCAACTTTAATTCCATTGGCGCGCAAATGCGCGAAAACCTCCGAAGCCTTATCCCTTTCGCGCACCGAAGCATCGGTTTGGTAAAAATGAATCATTTTGACCAAAAAACTTTGATGAATTTGCTCGATTAATTCCTCCGAAATTGCCGGTTCTTGGCTTACATATTTATTTAATAACTCCCTGATTGCCAAGGGCTTAGGTACACCCATCCAAGGATTTATTTCGGTTAGGCTGAATGAAAAACCGAATTCAGCAAGGGCATCTTGCAAGGCTTGATGCACGTTTTGGCTGTCGTGGAGCGTAGTACCAGCCATATCAAAGACCACTAATTGAATCATAAATTGTATAAATTAAGATTAAAAAATTGTATAATTTTCTTCGGCTAATCCAAAAGATAAAGTCATTCCTGCCCCACCCAAGCCGTTGATAATGTGTACGTTAGCTTCGGGTTGCAATAGCAAATCCGTTTTGCCAAAAAGTTTGGGATATACGCCGTGCCAAGTTTGGGCTATTTCAAAGTCAGGCAATTGAGTAAAAGTTTGTAAGTAGCTCAATATCAATTGATTAACCAATGTTTTATCAAAAGGTTCAGGGTTCAAGCCATATTCGTGCGAGTCGCCTATTACCCATTCCTGACTTCCATTTTGGCAAATCATTACGTGGATTCCCCACTTAGAATATTCGGGCATTTCGGTTTCAAATTTTTGCTTCAATTGCGGTAAACTGGGGCAATCGGCAAACGAATTATAATGCGTGAGGGTAAGCCCGCCATAGAGCGCGGTATTCAAATGCGCGGTTTGGGCAGTGGTTCGTAGCATTTGTAACTTGCACTTGGTCAATTGATTGGCTTGAAACAAAGCGGGATATAAAGTTTCAAAATCAGCCCCACTACAAATCAAAATTTTATCGGCTTGCCATTGTTCGCCGGCTACTTGCAAATAAGGGGCTTGGATAGCGGTTACAGTTTTACCAAAATGAAACTCCACGCCGTATTTTGCTTGCAAATAAATCGGCAAGCGGGCAATGGCTTCGCGTGGGTCGACAATTACTTCGGTTTCGCTCCACAAACCGCCCCGCAAGTTTTTAGGATTTACCAATTCACATTGTTTGAGGGTGCTTTGCGGCGATAATAAGTCAATTTGATAGCCCGATGGTTGCTTGGCTTGATAAAATTCTTCGACAACGGCTTGCTCCTCTGGAGTATAAAAAGGCAATAAAGAGCCACAAGGATTGGCATAAATGCCCGTTTCGGCGGCAAACTCCAGCCAAATTTGGCGCGATAGCATAGCCCGATGAAACAGTTTTCCGGCGGGTTGTCCAATTGGCCACACCATTCCAAAATTTCGGACAGATGCCCCCACTGCTTGTAGGTTGCGCTCAAAAACCCTTACTTGATGCCCACGTCTGGCAAAGCTCAAGGCGTGCGCTAAACCCACTATCCCAGCTCCAATAATGGCTATTTCGATTTTTTTAGTCATACTGTTTTTTTGCATTAATTTCAGGTTTCTAGTTCCGAGTTTTGGGTTTCTAGTTCCGAGTTTCGGGTTTCTAGTTCCGAGTTTCGGGTTATTTGTCAAATCATTGATAATCAGGTAGTTATGAAAATAAGTAAAATAATGTAAACGCTCGATTATCAATGGTTTATGAAAAATGTCCAAAGCATTGTTTTTGATATTCAGCAATTCCCACTGTAGAAATTTTAAACGAATACTTAATTTTTTAGAATATTTAAAAATAGTTTTTCTGTAACTAATTGATAATGAGTTGATTATAAATACACTTTTTTTACAACTTTCTTTTTTCTTGATAAAAAAGAAACAACGAAATCAAGCAACCCTACACTATCCTGAATTTTTGAACCGAA
>JALONJ010000567.1 GCA_025455045.1 Microscillaceae bacterium
ATACATTTAAAGCATTGATTATCAATTATTTATGTATTTTGCTATTTTTATAAATATAAAAGTTAAAATATCAAACTTTTGTTCAATTATTTTATAGTGGGAATTGCTGAGGATTCTTTGTATTAAATCATAACTCATTGATAATCAATAAGATACAAATTTCTATTTTTTATTTTTTGATAATCAATGAGTTGAGTGTGTCAAAGTAGGCATTGCTGTAGTTTTACTGAGCCTCCAATCTACTTATTTGTTTGCCCCTTTTTCTTATTCAAATCGAAGTTTAAGCCAAAATAAGGCATCAAATAATCCGTTGGCTTGAAACTAACCACCCCATCTTGTTCTACACGCACATAAGTCCAACGATAATTTACCCCTACTTCCAAAAACGAAGTAAGTCTATATCCGGCTCGCGCGGTTAGCAATGAACGGTCATCGAGTTTAAAGGCATCAACCAGATTACCCAATCGCCCTTTGATATAATTGGCTTGTACCGTTAATCCTTCAATGATATTATTGGCGTTCAAATTCAGATGAACCAAAGCCGGTGTTACGTCGGTTACTCGGTCAGGAATTTGCAAGCCTCCGGTAAAGCGTAATTTTTTTACAATCAAAGCCGATAATGACCCGTAAGTACCCTGTACTCCCCGCGCATTTGCCAATAACCAGAGTTTAGAATCTTTGTCAATTTCATACAAGGCATCAAAAAATTGGGGTAGAAAATGGTCTTGTTGCCACAGCCTTTCCAAACGAATATCCAATTGAAAAGCATCGGCTACCGCATCAATTCGGATTTGTGAACCAATGCTCATACCACTACCGCCGGTATAGCCAGCCAAAAAAGTCGTATCAACTACCGATGCCAAAGCCGGATTGTTGCGAGCGGCTACAGTATAGCGACCTATAGAATCGCTAAGACTTTGGCTTTTGCCGATTTGTCCATAAGAAACAAAAGCCGATAAATTTACTTTGTTGCTATTGGCAATATTCAAACCACCATCAATATTCCAAGCATTGATGCCATCTTTAATGATTTTGGTATCAATGCGTTCACCACGTTGATTATAAAAATTTTTGTCGGAGTCAGTGATATATGTATAGCCCACCTCAATCGATTTAAGCAGGGCTTTATCCTCTAAAAATGCTAATGGGCGTACATACGGACGAATCGCATATAGATTAGTAGAACCATTAAAATCGGAATAAATACCCTCCAAGCCCAGTACTTTGAGAAAACGTACATCATAAGAAAAACCCACCTTACGTCGCTCAAAACTAGCAGCATTGGTATAATTGTTCACCATATAACCAAAGCCAACATTCGTGCGGTCGAGTGTTCCATAACGCAAAAAAACTTTATCACGTTTCTTCACACCCCAACGCACATAACTCAACAATCGGAACGCCCCGCTACCTTGTCGATATTCTTCGTTGCGAATCCCACCATCCGTACCACCGACATTGAAAAAAATTGGCACATCTAATCCAAATGCCAGTTTACCAAAAGTAAGTTCTGGATTGATACGAGTACCTACATATTGCTGGTCGCCTATCATTAAATAGCCAAACTGCGCCCTGATGGCATTGGTACTATCAGGGAAATCGGCGAAGGAGTAATTGACCTGAGCCTGAGTCGAGAAAATAAAAGACACATTACATAGTAAAAAAAGAAAAAATTGAAAGCGCATTTTTAAAAAATATTTCATAAAGTATAGTTTTTATAAAGGGGTTAGAAGTTAATGATTTGATTGTGAGGAGATTACCTCAAATCACCTTACAATCAATGTCTAAGTACTAAATCTTGTTCTAATAACGAAAAATTAAACGATTTAACAAAGATTTGGATTCAAAATCGTCAAATTTTTCCCAATGGATAGCTATGAATATTGAGGTTTTTTATCCTAATCTTATGTTGCATTTATTGGCAATCTTCCAGAAATTCACTACTTTTCGCCAAAAGTTTAACTACATTAAATCGTTCCACAAAATTATTTTTATGATGGGAGTTCGTTCTTTATTAAGTAAACCATTTGCCGCCTATATCCATTGGCTTGATCAACAATGGATAAACCATCCTATTGAAGCTCAGGAAAGAGTTTTCCGTTATTTGATTGATACTGCCCAAAACACCGAATTTGGCAAAGAACATAACTTTGATGCTATCCAAACCCACGAAGATTTCAAACGTAACGTACCTATTCGTGATTACGAAGGTTTGAAGCCTTACATTGAACAAATCAAAGCTGGTAAATCTGACGTTTTATGGCGAGGCTTTCCTGCTTACTTTGCCAAGACCTCCGGTACAACCTCTGGAACTAAATACATACCCATTACCAAAGACTCTATTCCTAATCATATCAATTCTGCTCGAAATGCCCTTTTAGCTTATATTTATGAAACAGGCAACTCTACTTTCTTAGATAAAAATCTTATATTTCTATCTGGTAGTCCTATTCTTGACAAAACCGGACCAGCTCATATCCTTACCGGCAGGCTTTCTGGAATTGTCAATCACCACGTTCCCAGTTACCTTCGTACTAATCAAAAGCCAAGTTATGAAACCAATTGCTTAGAAGATTGGGAACAAAAACTAGATAAAATTATTGATGAAACAATTAATTCACCAATGTCGCTAATTTCGGGTATTCCCCCGTGGGTACAAATGTATTTTGATAGAATCTATGAACATACTCAGAAACCTATCAAAGATGTATTTCCTAATTTTTCTTTATTTGTATATGGTGGAGTAAATTTTGAGCCTTATCGCAAAAAACTATTTGATACTATTGGAAAAAAAATAGATTCTATTGAGACCTACCCTGCCTCAGAAGGGTTCATTGCCTATCAAAATTCTCAGGCTGACAACGGATTATTATTGTTGTTAAATAGTGGGATATTTTTTGAGTTTATACCAGCAGAAGATTTTTTTAATGAAAACCCATCTCGACTAACTATAGGTGAAGTAGAATTAAATAAGAACTATGCTCTAGTTATTAATTCAAATGCCGGTTTATGGGGGTATTCAATAGGAGACACCATAAAATTTGTTTCCAAAAATCCTTACAAACTGGTAGTTACCGGAAGAATTAAACACTTTATTTCGGCTTTTGGTGAGCATGTAATTGGCGAAGAAGTTGAAAAAGCGATGCAATATACTTTGTCTATACATCCTGAAGTTTCCATTTCTGAATTTTCGGTTGCACCACAAGTTACCCCTCAAGAAGGGGGATTACCATACCACGAATGGTTAATTGCATTTCAAAATCACCCCCACAGTTTAGAAAAATTTGCCGCAGACCTCGACCATAAACTTTGTCAATTAAACACTTATTATAAGGATTTAATTACAGGCAAAATATTGCGCACTTTGGTTATAACCCCTCTAGCTTCCAATGCTTTTCAAGATTATATGAAATCAATTGGTAAATTAGGTGGGCAAAATAAAGTTCCCCGCCTAGCCAATGACCGAAATATTGCTGATGAGATAATAAAATGGAAGATATAAATAATAAGCCACTTATGGTGGCTTTATTTTACCAATTGGTTCACATTCCTTCACCTTCCTAAAAAAGCGAACCCCAACAAATTTGAGATTTGTTGGGGTTCAATAATAAAACTGGCATCGACCTACTCTCCCACGTTTGACCGCAGTACC
>JALONJ010000568.1 GCA_025455045.1 Microscillaceae bacterium
TATTTTTAAAATAATTGATGATTTGTCAAAAAAAGCGTATTTTTACATCATAATTAGCTCATTATCAAATAGTTACTAAAATATTCACGTTAATTTAGTTCAGTTATTCCCCTGATTTTTGGCTACTTTGCCCCCGGTGCGCAATGCTGGCGCAAATATTTTGTACACAAGCCTACTAGATGCTCACTTGTACCTTCGCCTTCTGAAATACTGTGGGTGCGATTGGGGTAGGGCATAAAATTAAATTGCTTGCCGTGTTTGATGAGTTCATTGACTAGCATTTCCGAATTTTGAAAATGCACATTGTCATCACCTGTGCCGTGAATCAATAATAAATTGCCTTGCAAATTTTTGGCGTGTGTCAAAGCCGCCCCGTTTTTATAACCCTCTTGGTTTTCTTGGGGCAAGCCCATAAATCGCTCGGTGTAGATATTGTCGTATAAATAAGAAGCCGTTACTGGAGCGATAGAAATTCCGGTTTTGTAAATATTGGGGTATTGAAACAATAAATTTAAAGTCGATGAACCGCCGCCGCTCCAGCCCCAAACCGCTACACGTTCAGCATCGATAAACTTCCACTCCAAGATTTTTTTTGCGCCCATTGCTTGGTCACGAATATTGATTTGCCCGATTTTGCCATAAATCGCCTTGCGCCAAGCTCGCCCGCGCGGAGCCGGTGTGCCGCGATTGTCCAAAGAAATGTGAATATAGCCATCGCCTGCCATATCGCCACCATACAAAAAGCCATTGGCATTGCCGTAGGCATCATTGACCGTGGTAGCCGCCGGTTCGCCATATACATAAAAAACCACCGGATATTTTTTGTTTTCATCAAAATTGGTGGGTTTCATCATCCACCCGTCCAAATCAACGCCGTCTTCGGTTTTGATGCGGAAGTATGAAATGTTGGATTTGGTTTTTAAGTCCAAATTAATTTTTTTATTAATATCTTCGGTTTCTCTCAGGGCTTTGTGTTTGGTCAAATCAAGCCATTCAGTAAGCGGAAAGGTATAATAATTGGAAAAACTATGGCGCGCATACTTTCCATTGGGCGATATATTATAACTATGTGTACCTTCTTGATTGGCAGGAGAAATTTTTTCCAATTTGCCTGAGCCGTCCAGTTTAGTTTTATACAAATATTTTTGGGTAGCATTTTGCGGAGAAGCATAAAAATACACAAATCCGGCTTTTTCATCAATCAAAAGCGTTTCCATCACATCATAATCGCCCTTAGTAATCAGTTTGGTGGTTTTGCCATCGCGCGAAATTCGCCAAAGATGCCGCCAGCCGTCTTGTTCGCTAGTCCAAATAAACTCTTTGCCACCGGCAAGCCAATCCCACCCGTTTACATTTGAGCCTTTCCATTCGTTGATATGACTCACCCAAGCCTCATCTTTTTCGGCAAAAACCAGATTTACTGCGCCGGTTTGGGGATTACCCAAATAAATTTTGCTTTCGTTTTGCTTGCGGTTGAGTTGTTGTACAATTACTTCTTTGCCATCGGGAGTCCATTCCATACGGGCTAGGTAGTTTTGGTCAGGTACGCCCGGCACTTGTAGCCATATTGTGTTGCCGGTATTGATATTTACTACCCCGATTTTGGCGGGCGAGGGTGGGTCTCCGGCTTTGGGATACTCTACGGGTATCACTTGGCTATAAACCGAGTCGGTGGTATTGAGCATATAATAATCTCGAATGGCATTGGCATCAATTTGCCAATACGCAATGTGCTGATTATCAGCCGACCAGCGAAACCCATCGC
This sequence comes from Microscillaceae bacterium, assembly GCA_025455045.1. Lineage (GTDB taxonomy): Bacteria > Bacteroidota > Bacteroidia > Cytophagales > Microscillaceae > JALONJ01. The sequence continues at coordinate 1,766 of JALONJ010000568.1, forward strand.
GCAACGAAAACTCTTCCTCATACACCCAGTCAAATGTACCATTGATGAGTTTGCGTGTGCCATTGTCAGTTGTGAGTTTTTTGATTTCTTGGGTAGCCAAATCTTCCACATATACATTGTGTTTGCTCACGTACGCTACTTTTTTACCATCTGCCGAAAACTTGGCAAACATCAGCGAGGCAGTTGGCAAGCCTTTGCCAATGGGTCGCAGTTGCTTGGTGGTCAAGTTCAAGACCCAATAATCGCCTCGGGTTTTATAACGCCAGACTTTTTGGCTATTGGTATAAATCAAAACTTGTTGATTGTCGTCGCTCAAGCTAAAGTTTTCTACTTTCAAGGGGCGGCTTTCACCTTGTGGGGTGAGCATTTCGCGGGTGATAAAAGTTGAGTTGGTGAGAGCCGGCAATTGATTTTTTAAGATTTGCCCACCGTCTAATGTATAAAAGATGTTGTCTTCTTTTGCCCACCTGATTTGTTGGGCGGCAATTTGCCAATGGTTCAAAGTGGCAAACAGGACAAGTAAGATAATTTGGTAATAATTTTTTGAGGACATAGAATAGATATTTAGTTTTTTGGGTTTTGTTTCTTGATGATAAGTAGTTTTTGCTTTTTTCAATCTCTAGGGGCTAATCATTCAATAGTTCGGACAGTTTCTGGTTTCTAGTTCCGAGTTTTTTGTTAAGTGCTTGATAATCCTCCAAAGGCGGACGCGGTCAATTAGTTACAAGACACATTAATTTGAATAACTTATATCTTAAAAATCCTTTCAAAATAATCGGATAATTCATTGATTATCAAACATTGAAACAGTCAACTGACTAAAGGATTTATTAATTACAAAATCGGGTTTTTGCTCGACTTTACGGCGAATAAACTGCTTTTCTTCCAACCGATGAAAAATATTTCTTATTTTTCTTTTGTAATTTTCATAGTGCTTTATATCCATAACTCGCTTATTGTCAGCTAAATACAAATATGTTCCGATACTATTGGCACTTACGATTTTGTGGGCGGCATATTCATTATGTTGATAGATTGCATTTAAAACTTTCTTATAATCACTGCCTAAATTAGTATAATCTTGCCCAAATATTTGCCTTAATTCATCTGAAAATTCAATTTTAGTCAAAACTCTATCCACTAAATAAATCGGATAAATTTGGGAACTATGGGGGTGTTTGTAAATCAATTGTTTGGCTTCCAAATCGGCAATGATTGCAAAATGATTGTTGTCGGAAGTCAATAAAATGGTATAACGCTCAAGGCGATTTAGTTTTTCAGATTTATAAAAATAGCTCAAAACTATTTTTTCTGCTTCTGTCAATTCATTTTGATTATTTTTCGCCAAAATATGCCCCGAAAAACTATCCAACCAAACTTGCATTTCGTCATCATATACTTTGCCTTTATTGATAAACAATCGGATATGCTCTTGATTTAGAATAAAGTAAGGCATATCAATTTCATTTTTCAGACAAGCATTCGTTAAAGAAGCTAAACCCTTGCCTCGCGCTTCCAGCCGGTCAAAACTTTTGAGCAAATCGGCTAATTTAGGGTTTCGAACTTGGGTAATCGGGATAATTCGGCGAGTTTTTATATTTTCATCAATAAAAATTTTTTGTTTTTCAAGAAAAAAACCCGGATTGCTAATTTCTATACTTTCATTGGGCTTGATATTGATAACTACAAATTTATCATTTTTATAATCGCGGTGGGCTAAGGCATTATTGACTGTTTCGCGGATTAAATCTTCGGGATATTCAGGTAATGAACTGCCCCCGTTAGCAAAACTTACCCCCACCTGAATATTTTTATACACAAATCCCACACTACTTTCCATCAACTCAATGATATTGCCTTTGATAATTTGCTTATTTTGAGCAACCACAACGGCCGCCCAAATAATCGAAAGGGAATTTACCACAGACTAATATCCCCAACAAAGTAGGCTTGTTTTCGCGCACAAAGCTTTTCCTTTCCAAAAAAGACCTTGCTGTACTCAAATCAGCTTTGAGGGGCTCAATTTGGTTATTCCGATTGATTCTCAGGATATATTGATTTAATTTGTCGATATCCAAAACCTCCAAATCAATTTGAGGGATAATTTCTAATTCTTGAGCGTGAATAAAATCGAGTTTAAGTTGTTCGCGGGCTATAATTTCATCTTCGGTGAGGGTATGATCACCCGTAATGTTTCTCTTATAGGCTTTGCCTTGATAAAATACAAATTTATCTTCTTGGGGCAACTCCTCGACATACAACACAAGGATTTTGCCGATAGCAAAATCTTTGAGTTCGGGAGTAGGAAAATAAATACTTAAATCAAGCGGATTGACGTTTTTGTCGGTAAATTTTTTGCTAATTTCTTTGACTTTAGGTTCCAAATCATAATTAAAACCTTTAAATTGATAATGTCTTTGTGATTTATCTTTGATATTGCCTTTGTCTTTAATACCAATAATTACAATTCCGCCACTGGTATTCAAAAAAGCGCAAATTGTTTTGTAAAGCTCGTCCCAATTTTCATTGGTAGATAAATCTTTGAGTTCGAGTCTTTCAGTTTCTATTTCTTGATAGGAATTGGTTTGAATACATTCGGCAATGGTTTTTAATATTTTGTCTATCTCGAACATAATGGCACAATAATATTTTAACTGATTATCAGTAAATACAAATTTAACCTAACCAAGATAATAAAATCAATAGTTTAGGAAATCTCTTAGCTTTGTATCATTTTCTAAGCAATTGATAATCAAATAGTTATAACGAAGTTTAATAAACTTATAACTCATTAATTATCATATAATTTTAAAAGTAATTCAGAGAATTTGAAAATAAAAGAAGTTTATATTTTTTAATGCTAAATCTTAAAAACCCTTTCAAAATAATCAGATAATTCATTGATTATCAAGTTTTTATCTTCTTTGACTTCAATGCCAGCTAAGATTTTGGCAAGGCGTTTTTTGTATTCCAATTGCATTTGGCGGGCAATTTGGATGCGTTGGGCTTGGGGTGAACCGGCACCGTGCATCGATTCAGTCAAATAACCTACGGCATTGCGTCCCAAAGTCATATTTTCAATCAAGCGCAACATTCTAAATCTATCTTCGGTGGCTACTTCGGCGCGCCCTTTGAGATATTTTTTTAACAAATCGCCGACTTCTTCACTCAAAAAGTCTTGCTCGGAGGGTAAAGTAACCACCAAACCGCCCGCCAAATCTTGCGCCAATCGCCCGATTTCGTAGGGCAATTTGGTTACGTGGTGTTTGCAGACATTCGCCAACATATCATCATTGATAAATGCCCCCGATTTGGTCGCAAAGCCCTGATAAGAAGATGCGATGCCGGTGGCGTAAATCGTTTCGTTTAAGTGGCTCATTTCCACCAATTTATCTTTGATATGCGAAGCATTTGCCACGCCATTGAAGTCGGCAATGGTTGCTGCCGCGCCAATCAATACATCACCTACCCCACTTTTGCAAACATAACTTCGGCGATGATAGCAAGTAAATCGCTCCACTAACATTGAGGCAAAATCATATTCCCCATTCATAAAGATTAACTCATTGGGAATGAACACCTTATCAAAAATAATCATTGCTTCTTGCCCGCCGTATTGGGCATTGCCTACATCCATATTTCCGCCTTCCATCGCGCGGGTATCGCAAGATTGTCGCCCATAAATGTAAGTAATCCCTGCCGCCTCGACGGGAATTGCCCCTACAATGGCAAAATCTCGGTCTTTTTCGCCTAGGCGCATCGTAGGCATCACCAAAAGCCAATGCGAGTTGAGGCAACCCGTTTGGTGGGCTTTAGCCCCACTGATATACACCCCTTCGGCGGTACGTTTGGTGATATGCACGAATAAATCGGGGTCGGTTTGCTCGTGCGGGGCTTTGCTACGGTCGCCTTTTACATCGGTCATTGCCCCACCAATTACATAATTGTATTGGTGAGTCATTTTGATAAAATCCTTTAATCGCTGGTGGTAATTGGTTTGATATTTTTCATCAATTTCGTATGTAACTGAGTATAAGGAGTTAAAGGCATCCATTCCGACACAACGCTGAAAACAAGTGCCGGTATTTTGCCCCATTTTGCGTTGCATTTTATTTTGCAAAACCAAGTCTTGAGTAGATTGAGCAATGTGCAAAAAACGATTCACCCGCTCGCCCGTAAACGGCGAAATGACGGTGGCTAATTCCGGCTCGCGCACGGCTAAGTCGTAAGTTTCGGCTACAGCATTGATGCTGGGGCGAATAATGGGATGGTCGACAATTTCTTGGACTAATTCGCCAAACAAATATACCTTCAAATTTCGATTGCGAAGGCTTTGGATATACTCCTCGCCGGTGCTGATTTTGGTAACCTGATTGGGAATGACTTTATAGCTCAACATAATTATTTCAAGATTGATTTGAATAAGCAAGTTAGGAAAAATATAGGGTTATTGAAAGAATAGTTAGAATAATTTGGAAAACAAGAATTTTGGCTTATTTTGGGGTAGAAATTAACTTTTCATTCAATAGTATGTATGAGAGAGCCAAAAATTGCTAAAATCCCCACAGAAATATTCGGGCATCCTTATAATGATCATTCTAATGAAGCTATAGAAGATTTGAATAAGCAATATTGCCCTTTTTTAAAATCAGAATGTAAAAAACCTAGAAAAAGTGAACCGCATATCAAAATTGGGGCTTGCAGTGTAGGCTATAAAGGTGATTTTTTACCTAGCTCTGTCCCAGTAATAATTTGCCCACATCGTTTTGAAACAGATTATATTTTCCAAACATTACAAGAATTGTATTTTTCTGAGTCGAATGATATAAAATGGGCAAGAGAAGTAAGTATTGGCGTGGGGGGTAGTGTTGATTTTGTAGCTGTGAAGTTAGTTAATGGCGAAATTATTGATTTTTTGCCTATTGAATGGCAAGCAGCTGGTACAACTGGTACGCCTTGGGATGCAATTTTAGAATTCAAACAAAATCGCACATTCTCGAAAGAAGCGTATCCTTTTGGCATCAATTGGGCAAATGAATTTGTAAAAACAATGATGCAACAAGTATATAAAAAAGGGAAAATTATAGAAAGCTGGCAACGCAAAATTGTATTTGTAATACAGGATGTTGGGTTAGCTTACCTACGTAGTGCTTGCGATACAAGCGGATTGAAGGCTAGAAACCAAACTGACCCGATTGATTTTTGTACTTTTCGTTTAATTTGGTCAAAGAAAACAGAAAAATGGATATTTGAATTTGTTGAGATAGTTAGGGGTGTGATTTCAGTATGATGTAGTTAATTGTCTCTAGGGTAGAGGAATTTCCAAGCTTGTTCCCATCGACCTTTGGTCAAGACTAAACTTCTTAG